>NZ_AOMD01000030.1:300000-411109 GCF_000336915.1 Halococcus saccharolyticus DSM 5350
CACTGCGGACGGGACGACGGTACAGCAGCTCGCCGACCCGGTTGAAATCGAGCTCACGGCGGCGGAGACCGAGCTGTTCGAGACGTTCGCCGACGCGCTCGCCGAACTCGGGTTCGAGGCGTCGCGGGCCGACGATCGATCCATCGTGATCCACGCGGTGCCGGCGGTGCTCGACGGCGCGGCCGATCCCGACCGGCTCCGGGACGTGCTTTCGGGGTTCGTCGGCGACGGGGAGCCAGGCGAGTCGATCGAACGCGACGCCGACGCGCTGCTTGCCGATCTCGCGTGTTATCCTTCGATCACGGGCAACACCTCGCTCGCCGAGGGCAGCGTGATCGACCTCCTCCGGACGCTCGACGACTGTGAGAACCCCTACGCCTGTCCGCACGGCCGCCCGGTCGTGATCGAGGTTGGGAGCGACGAACTCGACGACCGCTTCGAGCGCGATTACCCTGGCCACGCCGGTCGACGGGAGTGAGCCTCTCTCGGGCGTGCATCGATCCCGAGAATTAATGTAGGCGGTCTCGATGGCGAAACGATGGCTGATCTTCTCACGTTCGGTGCAGCGATCATCGAACTCACCACACCCGGCCGCGAGCGCCTCGTAACCGCCGATCGGCTGGATGTCGCAGCGACGGGGCCGGCGGCGAACGCCGCAATGACTGCCGCCCGGATCGGTAGCGATGCGACGTGGCTCTCGAAATTGCCCGACACCCACCTCGGCCGGCGCGCTGCCGCCGGGATCGCCTCTCATGGCGTCGAAACCGCGATCCGCTGGACCGACGAGGGACGTCAGGGTCTCGCGTTCGCCGAGCGGGCGGGACCGCCGCGCGGGAACGCTCGTATCGACGATCGGACGGCGAGTGCGGTCGCGTCGGCGACGCCCGACGACCTCCCACTGTCGGCGGTCGGCGATCCGGAACTGGTGTTCGTCGACGCCGCGCTCCCGACGCGCTCGGCGACGCTCGCCGACACCACCGCGACCCTCTTCGCCGAGCTCGCGGCTCGTGGAACGTCCACTGTGCTCGGACTCGGTTCCCGGGAGCCGTCGGCAGCGACGGTCGAAGCGACCAAGGATCTTCTCCCAGCGGTCGACACCCTGATTGCGACGGAGGCGGGCGCTGCGGCGCTCGGCGACCGTGCGAACTCGGCCGAAACCGCTCACACGCTGGCTGCCGAGAACGGCCTCGAAACGGTCGTGATCGTGCGCGACGAGCGTGGCGGCGTGGTCTGGGACGACCGGACCGTCCACGAGCGCGCGCCGCCCGTGACCGAGACGGTCGACGAGCGTGGCGCGTTCGACGCGTTCTGTGGGGGATTTCTCGCTCGCCGAACCGCCGGAGCCGGGGCCGACACGGCGCTCGAAGCTGGGGTTGCGAGCGAGGCGCTCGCGCGGACCGTCCCCGGCCCTGTCCCCGCGATCACCGTCGAGGAGGTCGAGCGCTGTACCGCGTCGATGACCGAACCCGGGATGGACGAGTGACGCGCCGCCGAGCGTGTGCTGCCGCGGCCAGCACGGACAACGGCTAAGCCGGTCGGCGGCGTGGAGGCCCCATGCACGTGGTGATCGTCGGCGCGTACGGCAGCGCGGGAGTCGCGGTCGCACAGGAACTCGTCGAGCGACGCGAGGAGCATCCCGAAGACGTCGAACTCACGCTCGTCGACGACGGCGATCCGGGCGGCGGGCTCTGCATCCTCCGCGGATGTATGCCCTCGAAGGAGGTGCTCTCGGCGGGCGCACACCGGTTCCAGGCCCGTCACGACCACCGACTCTCGGGAGCGCTCCCCGACGTCGACCTCGATTCAGTCGTCGAAACCAAGAACGACCACACGTCGAACTTCGCGGCGCACCGCCGGAGTGCAGTCCACGACCTCGCCGAGCGCGCGAACGTCGAGTTCCTCCACGAGACCGCACGGTTCGTCGACGATCACACGGTCGCCGTCGGCGATCGGACGATCGAGGCCGATTACGTCGTGATCGCCACCGGCTCGACGGTGAACGTGCCCGCTATTCCGGGGATCGACGAGGTGGAGTACATGACCAGCGCGGACGTGCTCGACAGCACGGAATTCCCCGACAGCGGGATCGTGATGGGCTTTGGCTACGTCGGGATCGAGATGGTCCCCTACCTGAGTGAGGCGGCGGGGATGGATCTCACCGTGATCGAACACGACGCGCGCCCGCTCGACGAGGCCGATCCCGAATTCGGCGACGCGCTCCTCGACATCTACCGCGAGGAGTTCGGGATCGAGGTCCTGACACACACCACAGAGCAGTCGATCGAGCCGACGGCCGACGGCGGCGTGCGCCTCCACGTCGAGCGCGACGGACAGGACGAACGGGTGGACGCAGACGAACTGTTCCTCTTCACGGGCCGCCGGCCGACGCTCGACGGGCTCGGTATCGAGAACACGACACACTCGCTCGCCACCACGACGGTCGGCGACCGCAACGAGCCGGTGCCGCGACCCGAACCGGGCTGGGTCGGGCCGACGATGCAGGCCGCCGACGATCCCCGAACCTTCGTGGTCGGCGATGTCAACGCCCGCGAGCCGATCCTCCATGTCGCCAAGGAGCAGGGGTTCACCGCCGGGCGAAACCTCCTCTCCCACGCCGCCGGCGAAGAGCTCGAAGAGTACGAGAACGTCCATCACCACGTGATGTTCTCGGGACTCGGAGTGTACCCGTTCGCGCGGGTGGGCCACTCGCAGGCCACGGCCGAAGAGGCGGGTTTGGATGTCGTGACCGCGACTCGCCAGTCATCTGACGACGGCGTATTCAAGACCAAGGACGTTCCCGAGGGACTCGCACGCCTCGTGGTCGACGCCGACGACGGCACGGTGCTCGGCTATCAGGGTCTCCACTACCACGCCGACGTGATGGCGAAGACGATGCAGGTGATCGTCGAGCGCGGGATGGACGTCCGCGAGATCCCCGACCGGGCGTACCACCCGACCACGCCCGAGATCCTGGATGGATTGTTCCGCGAGACGAGCGATCGGGTGAATTGACGGGACTGTCGGTTCGGTTTCGTACCCGCTTCCGTGTGGTACGTAGCCGAACGGAGCCCTCGTCAGGGATGATTTATCCGGGCGGGCGATACAGTTCCGGGTATGGCGAGCGAACCCGCGAGCGTTCGCGATCGTGTTCGGGAGCTGTTCGCGCTCGAACGCGACGTGCTCGTGCTCTCGGTCGCGATGTTCGCGTTCAGCCTCGGGTTCCAGATGACGAGCCGGTATCTCGGGGAGTACATGGTCGCACTCGGCGCGAGCGCGTTCGTCGTCGGCCTCTACGGCACCTTTTCCAATGTGATCAGCGCGGTTTACCCCTACCCCGGCGGTGCGATCTCCGATCGGATCGGCTCGCGGTACGCGCTCACCGTCTTCGGACTCCTCTCGGTAGTCGGCTTCGTGGTGTGGCTGGTCGCACCCGTGTTCGGCGCGCTCGCCGTTCCCCTAATCTTCGTCGGTCTCGTCTTCGCCCAGGCGTGGAAGTCCTTCGGGCTGGGCGCGACGTTCGCTATCGTCAAACAGAGCGTCCCGCCCGCGCGGCTCGCAGAGGGATTCGCCAGCACCGAGACCTTTCGGCGGACTGCCTTTCTGGTGGGACCGTTGCTCGCGGCTGGCGTGTTTGCCACGTTCGCTACGACCGACGCCGGGTCGATGACCGATCCGCAGGTGGTCGACGCGTTCGTCTACGTCCTCGCGATCGCGGTCGTCTTCGCCATCCTGGGAACGCTCGCCCAGCACGTTCTCTACGACTCCGCCGGCGACGACTTCGGCAAGAAGTTCGAAGGGGTCTCGCAGGTCGCCAACGACCTCCGGAACCTCCCGCCGGAGCTCCGTCCGTTGCTGATCGGCGACACGCTGGTCCGATTCGCCAACGGGATGGTGTACGTTTTCTTCGTGATCGTCGTCACGCGCTTTCTGGACGTCGGCCTCTCGACGACCGTTCCTGTCGTTGGAACCATCGACCTCTCACCCCAGGCGTATTTTGGAATTCTCCTCGGGATCGAGATGGCGGTCGCGCTCCTGACGATGATCCCCATCGCGAAGCTCACCAGGCGAGTGGGGCTCAAACCCGTGGTCGGGCTCGGATTCGCGGTGTACGCGATCTTCCCCACGTTGCTCATCGTCGCGCCGCCGGATGCGGGGGTGCTTGCGGCGTTATTCGCCTTCTCTGGCCTGCGGTTTGCAGGACTGCCGGCGCACAAGGCGCTCATCGTCGGCCCCGCAGAGCGCGGTGCGGGCGGCCGGGTCACCGGCTCGTACTACCTCGTTCGCAACGTCGCCGTGATCCCGAGCGCGGCGCTCGGTGGCGTGCTCTACGGCGGGCTAGCGTTGCCAGGCGTCGGACAGGTGCTCGCCGGAAGCCCGCCGCTCGCGTTCGGCGCAGCGACCGTCGTCGGCCTCCTCGGCACGGGCTACTTCCTCGTCTTCGGCGAGGAGTTCGCGGCTATCAACGAATGACTGGAACCGGAACGTCCACTACTGCGCGGAGTAGCCCCCGTCGACGACGAGCCCGTGGCCGGTCACGTAGGAGGACTCGTCGCTGGCGAGGAACGCGATACAGTCGGCGATCTCCTCGGGTTCGCCGAGCCGCCGGAGGGGGTACTGGGCCGTCATCCGCTCGCGGGCGGTCTCGGGGTCGCCCCGTGACTCGAAGTACTCCCGCCCGAGTGCGGTGTCGGTGAAGCCGGGACAGACGGCGTTCGCGCGCACTCCGTGTGGCCCCGCCTCGGCCGCCACCGCGCGGGTGAAGTTGAGCACCGCGCCCTTCGTGAGCGAGTACACCGACTGTTTTGGGAGGCCGAGCACGCTCGCCAGCGACCCGACGTTCACGATCGCACCCGATCCCTGTGCTTTCATCGCCGGTAGGGCGGCGTGACAGCCGTTCCACACCCCTCGAAGGTTGATGTCGAGGACTCGATCGAACGTCTCGGTGTCGGTTTCCTCGACGACCGCTGGCGGCTGACCGATCCCGGCGTTGTTGACCAGCGCGTCGAGACCGTCCTCGGCGGCGATGGACTCGACGAGATCCGCGAACGCCGCCTCGTCACGCACGTCGAGTTCGTGGAACGTCGCGTCGCCGTCCGCCGCTTCGATCCGCTCGACGGTCTCCTTGCCGCCCTCGCAGTCGACATCGGTCACGATCACCCGAGCGCCCTCCGCGGCGCAGCGCTCCGCGGTCGCACGTCCGATTCCCGCTCCTGCACCCGTCACGAACACCGTTCGATCGTCGAATCGCATGGAACGATCACCACAGGCCGGTGATATAAACCCGATCGATCGTGGACGAACGATCGTCACCTTCGAGCGGACCGTCGGCGATCGGGAGCACGACGGATCGACATCGAGCGCGATCGCGAGCCGCCGAAAGAACGAACCACACCGCCGACCATCGGGCGGTATGGCAGCCGACCAGCCACTCGCCGGCCACGCGGCGATCGTCACTGGAGCCAGTTCGGGGATCGGGAGTGCGACGGCACACGCGCTCGCGCGCGATGGGGCGGACGTCGCACTCGCTGCACGACGGGAGGCGAAGTTGGAAGAACTCGCCGACGACCTCGAAACCGATCACGGCGCTACGACCCTCGTCGCGCCGACCGACGTGACCGAGGAGGACGCGGTCGCGGAGCTGATCGACGGGACGGTCGACGCGTTCGGCGGCCTCGATATCCTCGTCAACAACGCCGGCCTCGCGCGCGGATCGGCTGTCGAAGAGCTCTCGACCGAGGAGTACCGCACCATGATGGGCGTCAACGTCGACGGGTGTTTCTTCACGACGCGCGCGGCGCTCCCACATCTCCGGGCATCCGAGGGAAACCTGATCTTCGTCGGGAGCTTCGCGGGACAGTACCCCCGTCCGTTCAACCCGGTCTACGCAGCCACGAAGTGGTGGGTCCGTGGGTTCGCCCATAGCGTCGCCGGCGCGGTCGGGGAGGCGGGCGTCGGCGTCACTGTGGTCAACCCCTCGGAGGTGCGGACGGAGTTCGGCGACGACGAGAGTTTCGAAGAGCGGTTCGACGAGGGTGAGGTCACCGAACCCGACGAGATCGCCGACGCGATCGCGTTCGCCGCGCGCCAGGATCGCTCGACGGTGAGCGAACTCGACCTCTTCCGACGCGACAAGCTCAGCGACTTCTGAGTTCGACTGCGAGCGCGGCGGCGGGGTCGGCCGGTCCGCGGACGTATCTCGTGGGATCGCGCTCGACCGCGAAAGCGTGGATCGTGACCACCAGCCGCTCGGAATCGAGCGTCGCGCGCAGGACGGGACCGACGCTCGTGACCGCGACGTACGGCGGCGCGGCGACCGGCTGTGCCGGGAGTTCCTCGTCGAGCGCGTCGACGGCCCCTGCAAGCGCCGCCGGCAGACGATCGAGCACACCCGCACGATCGAGCGCACGTTGGAACGGATCGACCACCGCCGCCCGGTCGGTCGTCACCGCACCGTCCCACGAGTCGGCGACGGCGTCGGCACACGCTAGGACGGTGTCGAGCAGGTCGGCGTGCGCGTCGAGGAGATACTCGCGAACGGTGACCGCCCCGGACATCGCTCGCTGGCTCACTCCGTGGACGCAGCGGCGCAGTTGTTCGGCCCGAGTTCGAGTTCGAACGCGGTCTCGTCGTCGGTTTGTTCCCGTCCGCGGTTGATCGCGACGATGCGTTCGTGGTTCGCCGGCCGCGGCCCCATCCGGTCGAGCACCCGCTCGACGAACCGCTCGCGATCGAGTGAGAACACGGGAAGTCGATCGCGGAGGTCACCGAGCCGCGCGGTGTACGCACCGCCAGCTTCCGGCTGCTCAGACGGACCGTGGTGGCCTGGCGCGACGAGCAAGTCGTCGTCGAGCGCGTCGAATCGCTCAGTCAGCGTGTCGTGGAGCGTCCCCGCGAGGTCATGCGCGCCGTCGGCACCGGCTTCGAGGTCCGGCCGCGGAACGCCGTCGAGAAACAGCGAGTCGCCAGTCAGCAGGGCGTCGCCGGCCCGGAACGCGAACGCGCCCGAGGTGTGGCCCGGTGCGGCGATCGCTTCGATCACCGTGTCGCCGAACGCGAGTGCTTCGCCGTCGGCGACCGTCGTGACGCCGTCGACGCCGCGTGCGGCGGCAGGCTCGGGAAGGATCGGCTCCGCCCCGGTTTCGGCTGCGAGCCGTCGAACGCCGCTCACGTGATCGGCGTGGAGATGGGTGTCGATCGCGTAGCGGAGGTCGACCCTGCGGTCCGCCGCATCCGCGGCGTACCGATCGACGAACGTCCGGAGCGGGTCGATCACTGCCGCCTCGCCGCCGGCGTGGACGAGATACGCAAGGCAGCCGCTGGAGGGGCGGCGGTACTGGACGACCGTCGCGGGCCCCTCGACATCGATCTCGTCCGCGTGATAGACCCGCGCCCAGCCCGTCATCCCCTCGACGAGGTTGCGGGCCGCGACGCCCGCCTCGGCGAGCAGGTCGGCAACGTGATCGCTCGCCTCGCCGCGGCCACAGACCACCGTGATCGGCTCGTCGAGTTCGAGATCGGCGGCGAGGTCGTCGACTCCGCCGGTGACCTCGGCCTGAAGGAATCGGGCGTAGGGAACGTGCTCGCGCTCGATCGACGGCCCCTCGATGGCCCACGACGCGACTTCGTCGCGGTCGCGGACGTCGAGTAGCGCCACCGGCTCCCCGGCGTCGATGGCGCGCGCGAGTGCAGCGGGGGCGATCGCGTCCGTCTCCGGTGTGGAGTCGGACTCGGACGTGGCGTCGCTCATGGATACGGTACGCACTCGTCGGGGATAAGCGCACCCGGGACAGCACTAAGTGTCAGCCGAAGGATGGTGATGCATGGACGGCGAGACCCTGATCGACGACGTGCGGGACGCGAAGGCGACCCGGCTCGATCGGCTCGGCGGGACCAAGTGGCTGCTCGCGGCGACGGGGGCCGACCTCGAAACCGAGCGCGTCCTCCGGGTGGCGGCAGCGAGCGAGGCGGCCGCGGCTACGACGTTCGAGCAGTGGGCCGACGACGAGGGAAGCGATCGGGCGCGCGAGGCGTTCGCATCGGTCGCGGCGCTCGAACGCGACCACGCGGCCCGGGTCACGGACCACCTCGACGAAGATCCCGAGTCGGGGGCCGACCCCGAACCGGACGCCGCGCCTAGCGCGCTCCACGAGCACCTCCGAAGCCTCGACGACACCTCCAAGCGCGTCGGTGCGGGCCTCGTCGGACGGCCGCTCGTGAGCGATCGTACCACCGTCCAGATCGTGAGCTTCTTCGTCAACGAGGCGGACGAGCGCCGTGCCGATCTCTTTCGAGAACTCCGAACCGAAACCGGCGAACTTCTCGACGAGGGGGCGACGGTGCTCGATGCGGTCTGCACCACGGACGACGACTGGGAGCGCGCCTGCGAGGCCGCCACGGGGACGATCGACGTCGCGTACGACGAGTTCGCGGGTGATCTCGACGCGATGGGGCTCGATCCACGCTCGATCTGCTGAGTCGTGCCGTCGCAGGCGCGGAGGACTGCCGAGAGCGGAGCGTGTCTCAGATCGAAAACTCGTAGAGGTCGTCGCCGACGTGGTGGACCGACGCGACGACCTTCCCCGAATCCCCGTCCATCTCGGTGCCGTCGACGAGCGCACGTCCGATCGCGAGCGCTTTGCCATGGGCCTCTTCGACGATCACGACGTGCTGGTTCGCCTCGATTCCGGGATCGGCTTCGGTGATGCCTGGCCGCATCACGTCCGCACCGTCGGAGACGAACGAGATCGCGCCGGTGTCGACGGTGACGACGCCCGTCTCGGGCGGGTGGGCGTTCGCGCCGCGCACCGTGAGAAAGGGGTCGTCGTCGAGATAGATCACGAGCGGCTCGCCGTCGACGAGGACGAGGTCACGATCGCTTTCGGCGAACTCGACGCGCTCGTAGGTGTCACCAGCGAGATCGACGCCGAGCCGATCGGCGAGCGTCCGCTCGATCTCGTCGACCGCGTCGCTTCTGAGGTGGTGTCGGGATCTGACCTGCATACCCTCCCCTGCCGACCGGCGGGGATAAATCGTGCGCCAGCGACGCGGACACAACTCGGATACGACAGCGTACCGACGCGAAGAGGTAAGTGCGCGGGCGTCGAAGACGATCGTATGTGGGGGTCCCGGCGCACCCGGGAGAGCAAGACGGTCACCTGTATTGCGTGCGGCGGCTCGGTCCGGCGCTCGGAGGCGCGCGAGTACGACAAGCACGGCGACCGATGGGAACGCACAGGAAAAGAGTTCGAACACCTCTGCAAGGACTGTTATCGGGATCTCTGCCACCAGCCGCGCGACGATCTCGAAGCCCTGCTCGTCGAGATCCACGCCATCGAGGGGACCGCGTCGCAGACCGCGTTCCTCCGGCGATACGACGAGATCGTTGAGGAACGCTACGGCCCGCTCGAAGAGCGCGAGCGCTGATCGCGGCTCGCCGTTCTCTCCCCTGTCGTGCACGCGTCCCTGCAACCGCGCTGCCAGAACGACTAATTGTTGGCTTCCCGTAGCCCGGTCATGAGCGATCAAGCAGCCGCCGGCACCACCGAGGGCCAGGGACCGGTCGAGATCGACGAGGAACTCGCCCGCCACCTCGAGAACAAGCGTGAGGAGCTGTTCGAGAAGTTCGAGATCCGCGACGAGTTCCCCGACGCGGTGCTCGAAGAGGCCGAAGCCCGCACCGAGGGCGTCGAGAGCGAAATCGACGCCGAACTCGACGATCGCCGGGATCTCCGCGATCTGACGACGTGGACCACCGACCCGGTCGACGCACGCGACTTCGACGACGCACTCAGTATCGAGAAGGGTGAGGAGGAGTTCGTACTCCACGTCCACATCGCGGACGTGACCCACTACGTCCACCCCGAGAGCGAGATGTGGGCCGAGGCGGTCGAGCGTGCCAACACGGTGTATCTGCCCGATCACACCGTCCACATGCTGCCCGCGACGCTCGCCGAAACGGTTTGTTCGCTCGTGCCCGACGAGGACAGATTAGCTCACACCGTCGAGATGCATCTCGATCGCGAGACCCTCTCCTTCGAGTCGATCGACATCTACAAATCGGTGATCCGGAGCGACGAACGACTCACGTATACGCAGGCCGAGCGCCGGCTCGACGATCCCGAGAGTGCGCTTCACGAGGAGAGTTCTCTAGTGTTCGAACTCGCCGACCGCCTCCACGAGCAGCGCAAGGAGGACGGTTCCCTCGTTCTCAATCCGCGCCGGGACCGCGCCCACACCATCATCGAAGAATGCATGCTGAAGGCGAACAAGGCCGTGACTCACGAGCTGATGTGGAACCGAGGGGTCGAGGCGATGTACCGCGTCCATCCCCAGCCCTCGCCCGACCAGTGGGACGACGCGCTCCAAGAGATCCAGGAGCTCGACGGTGTGTCGATCCCTGGCGACGCGTGGGGCGACGATCCCCGGATCGCGGTGAATGCCACCCTGGAGGAGGCCCCCGAGCGACAGTTGGGAAAGATCCAGTATGCCGTGATGAAGGTAATGCCCCGTGCCCGCTATATGAACGACCCCTTCGGCGGGCATCACGCGCTCAACTTCGATATTTATGGGCACTTCACCAGCCCGATCCGGCGACTCTCGGATCTCGTGAACCACTGGATCGTCCACGCGAACGACGTGCCCGAGAACCTGTTACAGCTGTGTGATCACGCCTCCGACCAGCAACAGGCCGGCGAGAAGTGCGAACGCGAGTACAAGCAGTTCCTGGAGGAAGTCGGGCTGGATGCGGACGCGGTGAACAATCGGGGTATCGAAGTCGTGGAGGAGACTGATGCAGAATGAAGGAAATCTCTGCGTCGTCGATCCCGGCGACATCGAAACGAAGTGACTGAGCCCGAAACCGTAGAAGACAGTCGGGATAGGTGAGTTCTCGACGAGGCCGGTCGATGAACGAGAGTGATACGCCAGACGTCAGTCGGTCGCCGTCTCTGTGGCGCTCGGAGCACGACTCGCGCTCTGGAGCTTGCCGATCCGCCAGCGAAGGACGACGACCGTCACGAGGCCCACGACGAGAGCACCGTTCATGACGTACAGCGCGCTCGTGTAGTTCCCCGTCGATTCGAGGATCGTCGAGGCGAGCTGTGGGCCGGCCACGCCGGCGACGCCCCACGCCGTGAGCGCGTAGCCGTGGATCGCGCTGACCTCCTCCGTGCCGAAGAGGTCGCTGAGGTACGCCGGCAGGCAGGCGAACCCGCCGCCGTAGCACGTGATGACGAGGAAGATGATCCCCGCGAGGAGCCAGACGCCCGTAACCTGTGGCATCACGAAGAAAGCGACGATCTGAATGGCGAAAAACGCCGCGTACGTCGTCGTCCGCCCGATGTAGTCCGAGAGGGAGGCCCACGCGATGCGACCGCCGCCGTTGAAAATGCCGATGTAGCCGGTGATGAACGCGGCAGTCGTCGCGCTCGCGCCGGCGATCTGCTGGAGCATCGGCGAGGCAAAGGCGAGCAGCATGATCCCCGCCGAGACGTTGATGAAGACGATGAGCCACACCATCCAGAAGCGCGGCGACGTGCGTGCTTCCTTCGCGGTGAGGTTGGCGAGTCCCGACAGCGCACTCCTCGCTTCCTCCTGGTTTTCCGGTGTGTCCTCCATTCCTTCGGGGAGCCATCCGTCCGGTGGCTTGGCGAGATAGCTCGATCCCGCCGCCATCAGAACGAAGTACAACGCTCCGAGAGCGAAAAAGGCCGTTGCGACGCCGTAGCCCTGGATCAAGAAGTTCCCGAGCGGGCCGGTCAGCAGCGCGCCGGCACCGAACCCCATCACCGCGAGGCCGGTGGCCATCCCGCGGCGGTCGGGGAACCACTCGACGAGCGTCCCGATCGGTGTGATGTATCCGAGTCCGATCCCCATCCCGCCGACGACCCCGAAGGTGGCGAGAAAGAGTGGGAGGCTTCCCAGAAGGACACTCACGCCGGAACCGACCATCCCGAGGCCGTACAGGACGGCCGCAGCCAGCCCGGATTTCCGTGGGCCGTACTTCTCGACGTAGCTACCGAGGAAGGCGGCCGTGATCCCGAGGACGAACACCGCGATGGAGAACGCGGTCGTCACGCTCGACGTGCTCCAGCCCAGCGTCTCGTTCAGCGGTATCTGGTAGATACTGTACGCGTAAATACTGCCGATCGACAGGTGGATCGCGACGGCCGACGCCGCGATCAACCATCGGTTCTTGTCCGTGCCTGTGGCTGACATCCTCTAACAGCACGTTCTATCGTTAATAACAAGTTTTGGTTAGCGAAACGGTTGCCGATTCTTGCGCGCAGGCGAAAGAAGTTTTTCCTTGCACTAACTACCAACCGTTCCGTTGTCCAAGACGGGCTCCGCATCGGGTCAGTCACGACGTACAGCTCCGCGGTCCGAACGCGTTCGTCGCGATGGGCCACCGGCGGCAGTGCAGATTTCCGATGGCGCGAAACGTCACGACGGCGGTCGTCCGAACGCGCCACGCCGATCACTTGCCCATCGAAGCGGGGACGGTCGGGACGACCGGCATTCGCGACGTGGCGAGATAGGTCGCTTTCCGGAGCGCACCCTTCGTATACTGACGCGCGCTGCGGTGGATCGGCGTTCGTTTACCTTTGATCTCGGTCGCGCCCGCACGCATTGCCTCGACGACCGCCTCGCCGTCGATGGCCTCGGAACGAAGCGACGCCGCGTCGAGATCGATCCGGATCTCGGTGTAGGCTCGGCCGACGTTCGGGAGGGTATGAGCGTCGCTCGCGCCGACCTTTGGGTAGTCGTGTGCGGCCGCGAACGCTCGTGCTCGACGGTTCCGGTAGCCCGTGAAGACCATCGAGTTGTAGACTTCGATCGCATCACAGTCGGAGAGGTTCCGCTTTCTAACGCCGTGACGGCTCCGCTGGAAGGGATGGGGGACGACTGCGACACCGCCGAGATCACGCACTCGTTCGACCGTTTCAGTGAGCGACCGTCCCCGTTTCGGACGGGTTTCGACCCCGATGGCGAGCAGGTGGCCATGGCTGGTCGAGACCTCGACACCTGGAATCCCGAGCAGGCCGTACTCGGGTGCGAGCTCGGCCGCCCGGAGCGACTCCTCGATGGCGTCGTGGTCGGTGACGACGATCCCGTCGAGTTCGAGGTCGGCCACGTGTTCGAGGAGGAGCTCGACCGGCTCCCGGCCGTCGTACGAGCCCTCCGAGTGGACGTGCGGATCGATGGCGACCGTGGCCGTCTCGGTCATCGATACAACACCATCTCCCGGATCGGTAATAAACGCTCCCTCTAAGGAGTGTGAACAGTAGCTGTGCGGCGACGAGTGGTCGTGTCGTGATCCGAGTTCGTGGATAGTGGCTTCGAGACGTCAGAATCGCCCACCATCGCTGGCATGCACCGAGATTATCCGAGTGCAACGAGATCTACGACGGACTCGCCGGGACCGAGCAAACGCTTCGCGTTTGCGAGGGTCGGCGAGTCCACGACTGAACGAGCGAAGCGAGTGAAGGAGTGGACTCGCCGGGATTCGAACCCGGGGCCTCTTCCTTGCGAAGGAAGCGATCTACCACTGATCTACGAGCCCGCACCCACTCCTATCCGGGCGGCCCGCTTGTAACTTGCGTTCTGTCCCGCGGTTCGCCGACCGCCAACAGCCCCATTCGCCCGGCGAGCAACCCGAGCAAGAACCCGGTGAAGTGCGCGACCAGCGCGACGCCGGGAGCGCCGGTCAGTACCGTGACCACGATCGCGAGCACCGCGAACAGCGCGATCTGAGCCCGCCGACTCAGTCGAAGGACGTCGAGCACCGACCCCGACACCGGATTGCCGGCGACGACGTACCCCAGTAAGGCGAAGATCGCGCCACTCGCACCGAGCACTCGACTGCCCGGTAGTAGCATCACTTGGGCGAGGCCCGCGAGCACACCCGTCGTGATGAAGAAGACGTGATATCGAAACCACGTGGTCGAACGCTCGACGATCAGCCCGACGAGGACGAGCATGATCGCGTTGCTCACGAGGTGTGCGGGGCCGGCGTGGGCGTACACACTGGTGATCAGCGACCACGGTCGGAGCGGGAAGGTCGGACCGAGAACGAACAGGAACTGCGACAGACCGAGCAAACCGAGCAGCTTGGTGGCCTCGTTGACGACGAACACGACGGCCATGATCGCGAGCGTCTGGACCGTCGGACTTCCCGCGAGGCGACCCATACACGCCGTTGTGGCTCGTGATAGAAAACTGCACGGGTGGTGCGAGCCGAGCGCGTGAGCGATCAGTTCCGGCGAACGCCACCCGTCGACCCGGGCGAAGCGCCGAGTCGTTCAGTTCCAGGAGATGGTGTCCTCGATTTTCGTAAACCGTCGGTTTACTCAGTTACGAAGGACAACTCCTCCGATCCCCGCGGAACCTGCGGTTCCGTTCAGTCCCGAAAGACAAACTGCGTCTTCCGACCTTCGCCTCGTTGCACTCGGTTCAGTCCTCGAGGACGATCTCGATCGAGACGTCGTTCGGCACCTGGATCCGCATGAGCTGGCGGAGTGCGCGCTCGTCGGCGTCGAGGTCGATCAGCCGCTTGTGGACTCGCATCTCCCAGTGCTCCCACGTGGCGGTCCCCTCGCCGTCGGGGGATTTTCGGATCGGGACTTCGAGCTCCTTCGTCGGCAGCGGGATCGGCCCGCTGAGATTGACCCCCGTTTTGGTGGCGATCTCGCGGACATCGTCGCAGATGTCGTCCAAGTCCTCCGGGCTAGTGCCGGCGAGGCGGACGCGCGCCTGCTGCATTATTTCTGGTCGACCGAGAGGACCTTGCCAGCGGCGATGGTCTGACCCATGTCGCGGATGGCGAAGCTCCCGAGTTCGGGGATCTCGCTCGACGGCTCGATGCTCAGCGGCTTCTGCGGGCGCACGGTCACGACGGCGGCGTCACCCGACTGGATGAAGTCGGGGTTCTCCTCGTCGACCTCGCCGCTGGAGGGGTCGATCTTCGAGTCGATGGACTCGATGGTGCAGGCGACCTGTGCAGTGTGAGCGTGGAAGACCGGGGTGTAGCCCGCGGTGATCACGCTCGGGTGCTGCATCACGACGACCTGCGCCTGGAAGGTTTCGGCGACCTTTGGCGGGTCCTCGGCGGGACCACAGACGTCGCCCCGGCGGATGTCGTCCTTGCCGATGCCGCGGACGTTGAACCCGACGTTGTCACCGGGTTCTGCCTTGGGGACCTCCTCGTGGTGCATCTCGACGGTCTTGACCTCGCCGCCGACATCGCTCGGCTGGAAGGAGACGTTGTTTCCGGTCTCGAGGATGCCGGTCTCGACACGCCCGACAGGGACAGTGCCGATGCCCGAGATGGTGTAGACGTCCTGGATCGGGAGCCGGAGCGGGGCGTCGGTCGGCGGCTGGGGCTCCGGAAGGGTGTTGAGCGCTTCGAGCACCGTCTCGCCGTCGTACCACGGAGTGTCGTCGCTCTCCTCGGCGATGTTGGTACCCTCGAACGCCGAGATCGGGATGAAGCTCGCGTCCTCGGTGTCGAAGTTGACCTGTCCGAGGAGCTCTTTGACCTCCTCGACGGTCTGCTTGTAGTCGGTCTCGGAGTTATCGACGAGGTCCATCTTGTTGACCCCGACGATCAGCTCCTGAATGCCCAGCGTTCGGGCGAGGAAGACGTGCTCCTGGGTCTGCGGCTGGACGCCGTCGTCCGCCGCGACCACGAGCACGGCGTGGTCGGCCTGGCTCGCGCCCGTGATCATGTTCTTCACGAAGTCGCGGTGGCCAGGGGTGTCGACGATGGTGAAGTAGTACTCGTCGGTGTCGAACTCCTGGTGGGCGATGTCGATGGTGACACCTCGCTCTCGCTCCTCCGCGAGGTTGTCCATCACGTAGGCGAACTCGAAGCCGCCCTTGCCCTTCTCCTCGGCTTCCTCTTTGTGCTGCTCGATGACGTGCTCGGGGACGTTGCCTGTCTCGTACAGGAGGCGTCCGACGAGCGTGCTCTTGCCGTGGTCGACGTGGCCGATAATGGCCAAGTTCTGGTGCGGTTTGTCTGCCATAGGTGTCTCACGCGCAGGGTGCGCTGTACCGGGAGCGTTCGGTAGTTCCGGTTAAAACGATTACGATACAGGGCCCGAGAACGCCAGCCTCGGCCGGTTTGGGACGCCTGCGCACGGCCTCGTCGCTGCGGATGACGGAGTTCGATCAGGGGAGTCGACCCACGTCCCCGAGCACCGCGGTCGCGGTCGCCCGACCGCCCGCACCGCGCCCGCTCAGGTTCAACTGGCCGGCGTGGCGGGTTTCGAGCTGGACGATGTTCTGGGTCCCAGTCACGGCAAGCGTCCCGTTTTCCGGCACGAGGCGGGGACCGACCCGTACTTCCGGAGCCCCGTCGCCGTCGACGACCTCGCCGACGAGTCGGACGGTGCGGCCGTCGTCGGTGGCGAGATCGAGTGCGCTCGGGGTGAGGTCGGTGATCCCAGTGACGTTCGCATCCGCGAGCGTCGTCTCGCCGTCCCCGAGAACGTTCGCGAGGATGACACACTTGAGCGCCGCGTCGGTGCCCTCGACGTCGAAGGTGGGGTCGGCCTCCGCGACGCCGAGATCCTGGGCTTCCGCGAGCACGTGGCCGTAGTCGAGCCCCTCGGCGCTCATCCGCGAGAGGATGAAATTCGCGGTACCATTGAGGACGCCCCGGACGGCGGTCACGTTCGTCGGGCCGAGGTCCGCGATCGTCGAGAGCACCGGGATCGCGCCGCCGACGGCGGCCTCGAATAAGACCTCGCCCTCGCTCTCGCGTTCGGCCGCGCGGAGATCGGCGTACCGCTCGGCGACCGGGCCCTTGTTCGCGAGCACGGCGTGGGCGTCGCGATCGAGCGCGTGGCGGACGTGCGCGAATCCAGGCTTGGCGTCGCCGAGCGTCGTCGGCGTGGCTTCAACGAGGGCGTCGTACTCCGCATCGAGCGCGCGATCGATTCCGTCGGTGCCGACGCCCCGGCCCTCGGCCTTCCGATCGAGTGCGGTCCCGACATCGATACCGTCGGGGTCGACCGTCGCGCTCGTCGAGTCGGCGAGCGCCGTCACGCGGTGGCCGTACTCGCCAGCAAGCTCGGCGACCGCGCTCCCGACCGCGCCACAGCCGACGATCGCGAGTTTCATCGATCGGCCCCCACGAGCGGCTCGACGAGGAGGAGGTCCTTCTCGTCGGCAACCGCGCGAACGGTGTCGAGCGCTTGGTCGCGCTCGCCGGCCTGGGTTGCCAGCCGGAGGCGGGCGCTCGCGGGTTCGTCGGTGCCTTCCGGGGCCGAGAGCGCGATGTCCGCCACCGAGGCGCTCGTACATTCGAGCCGCGAGAGCGTGTCCGAGAGATCGGTCTCGACGAGGTCGCCGACGAGCACGACCGAGAGCTCCTCACCGTAGCGTTCCGCGCCGGCCTGGATGACGTTCACGCCTGCTTCGCGGAGCGCGGTCACGATCGACTCGAAGCGTTCGGGTGTCGCCTCCAGATCGACCTCGACTGGGATGTGGCCCCGGGGGGTGAGCGAGCCGCGCTCGTGGAAGATCGAGAGGAGGTTGCCGCCGTTGTCGGCGATGGGTTCGAGCGCGCGGAGGAGTTCGCCAGGCTCGTCGACGAGCTCGAGCCGTACCGTGTACGCCGAGACCGCGCTGTCGGTCGACTCGCTCACGGCGACCACCGCAGGGTGTGTGCGTCAGTTGGGTTCATACCCCCTGCTCGCGGGCCGTCGGGCTTAAACACTCACTTCTGTGTCGCGTTCGTCGACGCCGTGACTGTAACTCGGCTGCTCGGTCCGAACCATCCCGCCGCCAGTCGAACCGCTTAGGGTCGCGCCGTCCCAACACTGTGCATGTCGGTCGCCCATCAAATCGTGGATGTCTTCATCTCGGGATTGATCGCGGGGCTCTCGTCGTTCATGCTCAGTGCGTTCGCGCCGCGGCTCGCGGTGACGATCGGGGTCATCCTCGCCAGCATGTACTACTTCTCGCGCAACCCGTGGGGCAGTCAGAGCGGCGACGAGATCAACGATCGGTTGGACGATCTCTACGAACGGTATCTTCCGTTCTGAGCGGCTGCCGTGGTGCGGTTGCGGTGTGGTGCGATCCTGGCGGATGAAGGGCGAGCGAACGAAGTGAGCGAGGGCTTCGGCGGTGCTGTGCGGTTGCGGCGAGCACCAGTGATTCCACCGCGAACGAGCGAAGCGAGTGAGCGGGTGTTTTTAGTCCAGGTTTTTACGAGGAGTGGTGGGCGAGCGAAGCGAGCGCACCCGACGAAGTAAAAAAGTGGGTGCTTAGAAGTAGTCGACGCCGGGCGGGAGTTCGAGTTTCATCCCCTTGCGCTCGCGGATCTCCTTGATCGTCTCGGGCTGGAGGTTGTCGGCCATCACTTGGAAGCCGGCATTCTCGGTGTTCCACGAGGCACGGCCCTCGGTCGCCGAGCGGATGTCGGAGGCGAACCCGATCATCTCATCGACCGGGGCGACGCCCTCGACCACCATGAGGTCGCCCTCCTGGTACATGTCGTCGACCTGGCCACGGCGGCCCTGGATCTCGCCCGAGGCGGGGCCCATGTGTTCGCTCGGCACGTCGATCCGGACGTTCTGGATGGGTTCGAGCATCGAGATCCGACCGTCGATCAGCGCGCGATGGACCGCCTGGCGGACGGCGGGGATGACCTGGGCGGGCCCACGGTGGATGGCGTCCTCGTGGAGTCGGGCGTCGTCGAGTCGGATGAGGGTGCCCTGGACCGGCTCCGCAGCGAGAGGCCCGTCGTCGAGCGCTTCTTCCCAGCCTTCGACGACGAGTTCCATCGTCTCGTTGAGGTGCTGGATCCCCTTCGTGTCGTCGACGAGGATGTTGGTGCCGTGGATGGTCTCGACCTCTTGAGAGGTGTCCTTGTCCATTCCTGCTTCTTGGAGCGCCTCGCGGCGTTCCTGCTCGGGCATGTCCATCGACGCCTCGCCGCGCTTGATCGTCTCGACGACATCCGCCGAAAGGGGTTCGACGGTCAGATAGAACCGGTTGTGGCGGTTCGGCGACTGACCCTCGACCATGTCGGAGGGCTGCTGGACGGCTTCGCGGAAGACCACGATGGGCTCTCCCGTGGTGACCGGGATACCCTGGTTGCGCTCGATGCGCTGGGTGATGACTTCGAGGTGGAGCTCGCCCTGGCCCGAGATGAGGTGTTCGCCGGTGTCCTCGTTGATCTCGATTCGGATGGTGGGGTCCTCTTTCGAGACCTGCTGGAGCGTCTCGATCAGCTTCGGGAGGTCGTCCATGCTCTGGGCCTCGACGGACTTCGTGATCACCGGCTCGGAGATGTGCTCGATCGACTCGAACGGCGTCATCTCCACGCTCGATACCGTCGAACCCGCGATCGCGTCCCGAAGGCCGGTGACGGCGGCGATGTTCCCGGCGGGAACGCGCTCGACCTCCTCGCGCTCGCCGCCCATGAAGATCCCGACCGATTGGATGCGGTTGGTGCCGGCCGTCCCGGAGACGTAGAGGTCCTGGCCGCGTTCGAGCGTACCGGAGAACAGTCTCCCGGAGGCGATCTCGCCGGCGTGGGGGTCCATCCCGATATCGGTCACCATGAACACGACTTCGCCCTCGTCGTCGACGAGGCGCATCCCCTCAGCGAGATCGGAATCGTCGTCGCCACGCCACACGGTGGGAACCCGTTCCGGCTGGGCCTTGACGGGGTTCGGGAAGTGTTCGGCCACCATGTCGAGCACGACGTTCGAGAGCGGCGAGTGCTTGCGGAGTTCGTCGATCTCGTCGTTGCGATTGTACTCGATGATGTCGGCGAAGTCGATCCCGGTCGCCTGCATCTGTGGGAGACTGGTGGCCCAGTTGTACAGCGCCGAGCCAAAGGCCACGGTGCCGTCCTGGACCGAGACCTTCCAGCCGTCCTCGTAGCGCTCCTCGTCCATCCCGCGGATGAGCTCGTTGACGTCGCCGATCACGGCCTGGAGACGCTCCTGCATCTCCTCGGGGCCCTCCTGAAGCTCGTTGATCAGGCGGTCGACTTTGTTGATGAACAGCGCAGGCTTGACGTTCTCGCGGAGCGCCTGGCGGAGAACGGTTTCGGTCTGGGGCATTGTGCCCTCGACTGCGTCGACCACCACGAGCGCGCCGTCGACTGCGCGCATCGCCCGGGTGACGTCGCCGCCGAAGTCGACGTGGCCCGGCGTGTCGATGAGGTTGACGAGGTGGTTGGTGTCCTCGTACTCGTGGGTCATCGAGACGTTCGCCGCGTCGATGGTGATCCCGCGTTCCTGCTCGTCCTCCTCGGTGTCCATCGCGAGCTGCTCGCCCGCGAGGTCCTCGGAGATCATTCCCGCGCCGGCGAGCAGGTTGTCCGTCAGCGTCGTCTTGCCGTGATCGATGTGTGCGGCGATCGCGATGTTCCGGATGTTCTCCGGCTTGTCCATCAGCCGCTCGCACTCCTGTACGATCTTTCTACGTCGGCCCATTATGCAGATTCGTACCGGAAGCAGGGTCAAAAGGGTGCTGTTTCGCCGGAGTGACCGGAGGGAACGACGGCGAAGCTCGATAGACGAACGGAGTGAGTCTATCGGTGTTTCCGCCGAGCGACAGCGAGGCGGAAGCTCGTCAGGGAGTGAGCGCCAGCGAACGGACTGATGGTGTTTCGTGTGACGAGCGTAGCGAGTGAACACGAAGCTCGTTGCGAGCGAGACGACACCAGTACTTCAACTGGAGCACGCGGCTGTGATATTCGCCGGCACAAGAGTCATACCTGCCCCGCCCTGTGATGAATACACATGGACGTTCGCGTGCAGTCTGCCGGCCCGACCGAACCGTTCCTCGGCGCGCGCGACCTCTTCACGACCGAACACGACCTCGATCTCCCGGTCAACGTCCACGTTCGCGACAACCCCGACTCGCGGACGTGGACCGCCCATTACGACGACCATCACGTACTCAACATCTCTCGTCAGGCGGCAAACTCCGCGATGGCGCGCCCGCTCGCGCTCCACGAGTATTCGCACATGCGCCGCCACGAAACCGACCACCCCTCACACGTCCAGTCGACGCGGGAAGCGCTCTATCTCGCGCTCGCGGGCCACTCGGTCGAGCGGCGGACCCTCTCACACTGCTATCAGATCGCCAACCACATGAAGGACATCTACGCCGACGATATCACGCTCACAGTGGCTCCCGCCGACCGCTTGGTGGCGTTTCTGGAATCGAGCCTCGCGGCCGCGCTCGCGGATCGTCCGGCGGACCCCCCGTCGTGGACGCGACTCACGCCGGCGGCCGACCCGGAGATCACCGCAGTCAACGCGGCGTTCGCGCTCGCGCTCCTCGAACGCCACGACTGTATCGACGACGATCACCGATTGTACGACCTCGCTCACGCCGCCGCGAACGACGCCGTCGGGATCGAACTCGCGGCGTTCAAGCGCCGCTTCCGGGACCTCGGGACCGATCCCGACGCGGGCGAGTACCGACGCGCACTGGTTGAAGCAACCCGTGAGTACGCGACTCGGTCGAACTACGCTGCCGACTGAGACCGTCGCTGTTCGTCAGCCGAAAACAAGAAATCTGACGGCCGAACCGAAATCCGATTCCGACCGGATCAGCGAGCCGCGGCCGCGACGCGCTCTTTTTCCTCTTTCTGGTTGACCGCGTACGTCTGGACATCGTAGTTCGCCGCGCCGGTAAGCTGGTCGGCGAGCGCCTCGTGAGCGTCGGTTGGCGATTTGAACGACGCGTTGTACGCGCCCTCTGCGAGGAACATCAGCGCCTGGTCGACCCGGCGCTGGGGGGCGACGTCGACGGCTTGGGGCACCGAGATCCCGCCGTACTTCAGCCGGACGGTCTCCTCGCGCGGGGCGGCGTTCTCGACAGCGGTGACGAGCACCTGGATCGGGTTCTCGTCGGTCCGGTCGTGGACCTCCTCAAACGCCTTTCGGACGATCCGGGTGGCCTGCTGTTTCTTGCCGGTGTTCGAGTCGGTCTGCATCAGCCGGTTGATCAGTCGCTCGACGATCGAGACCTCGCTCTTCTGGAACTGTTTGCCGGCGTGGCGACCCATCGTGTGCTCCACAGGAGTGACCGTGATGTAGCGCTTGGTCGAGGGGTCGTTGTACTCGAATCCCGTGACTTCCCAGCGCTCGAACAGCTTCGCGTCGGTCTCGCTCTCCTCGTCAGTCCCGGCGGGTTTCTCCGGCTCGGGGGCGTCCTCTTCGGCCGACATTATCGCACCGGCTTCTCCGCGTTCCCGCGGACGAGTTCGATCAGGCTCACGCCGTTGACCTTCTCGACTTTGTAGTTCACGCCCGAGATGTCACCCATCGCACGGCCCTTCGCGCCGCCGATCCCCGCGATCGTGACTTCGTCGTGTTCGTCGATGAAGCTGATCGCGCCATCGCCGGGACAGAACGCCGAAACCTGCTTGCCGTTCTTGATGAGCTGGACCCGCACACATTTGCGGATCGCGGAGTTCGGCTGCTTTGCCTCGATACCGACCTTTTCGAGCACGATACCGCGCCCCTGGGGGGCTCCTTCGAGCGGGTCCGACTGCTCGCGCAGCCCGCGCTCCCGCCGGGCGTACTCCGAGTCGGACCACCGGTGGCTCTGGCGGTCCTTCTTGAGTTTCCGCGCCGCGTACTTGCCGTTGGCCATATGGGTCGATTATCCGACGGGCACACTTAAGCCTCCCTTTTCGGGGTTCGAGTGGTCGTGCCGACGCGGCGTGCTCGTCGGTGCGGACACGGTTCGTCAGTAGCGACGTGGTTCGTCGGTATGGATACGGTTGGCGCGCGGCGGGAGCGCTGCGGTGCAGAGGCGCGCCCGCTCGTGCGAGGGATAAGCGAGTGAGTGTAAACGAACGAGCGAATCAGCTGGGGAGGCGTGTGGTGCAGTCTGTGGAGCGGTGGCGGTTTCTCATTTGTGCCAGCAGTCGCGTTCGTCTCGCATTTCAGTCCACCACATTCTCCGAGGTCGCCCACCTCGGTCGGATTCTCTTCCACAGTACTGTCTCACGCCAGTTCGATGTCGTCGATGTCGAAGTGCCGTTTCGCCAGGCGACGCGCGGTCTCGATCCGTCGGCCGTCCGCGCCGATCGCCACGCCCCGGTCGGCTCGATCGACCTCCGCATAGGCCACCGTATCCCGATTCTCGCTGATCGTGACGTTGTACACTGCGGCGGGCGCGAGCGCGTTGGCGACGAACGCCTCGGGCGTGTCGGCGTTCTCTACGAGAGTGACCTGCCGGCCGAGGCGCTGTTCGACTTTCTCGACCGTTTGGCCGTCGGGGCCGATCGCGTCGGCTATCTCGCCGGCCGTCACCAGAAAACAGATTCGATCGTTCGTATCGTCGAACAGGCAGTCGACCGCGGTCGCATCCGTGACGTCCTCGAACAGCGCGATGTGACGGCGCGCCGCGTCCGAGAGCGTCACGCGCATTGGTACCCTCGCTCGACGGCCGATGTGGGAAAATCCGTCGTTGACACGCTATCGTCCATGAGTACGGCTGGTGAGTCGTCGATACGGTCGACCGAGGGGATCAGTCGGCGCGACTGTCGTCCGCGCCGCCGGCACCGCCGCTCGCGCCACCCATCCGGAGATTGACGTCGCCAGTGCCGAGCTTGATCGGCTTGCCGACGATCACGTTCTCGGTCACACCGTTGAGATCGTCGATCTCGCCGTGGACCGCCGCGTCGAGCAGGTGGTTCACCGTGACCTCGAAGGCGGCGCGGGCGAGCACCGAGTCCTTCGAGCCCGAGATGCCGTGGCGGCCGATCGACTCGATCGTCCCCTCGGTGGTCATGATGTCTGCGACCAGCATGAGGTGGCGGATGTTGACGTTGCCGAGCCCCTGCTCTTCGAGCGTGTCCATCGTCTCCTCGATGATGGTCTCGCGCGCGGCCTCGACCCCGAGGTTCCGGTGGATCTCGTGGATGTTGTTGCACGTCGTCCGCGAGGCGTCGACACCCTCGATGTCGAGCACGTCGCCGAACGCCGATCCTTCGGTGTAGAGCACGAACTCCTCGCCCTCGTCGAGCTCTTCCTTCCGGATCACGACCCGTGAAACCTCGTCGATCCCCTTGAACACGATCTCGCGCAGCTCCTCGACGAGCTGGAGCAGATCGCGATAGCTCGGCTGGTCGGGACCGAACTCGACGGTGGTCCCCGACTGGACGACGTCGACGCCGAGACTGTCCTCGATGATCTCGGCGACTTCTTCCGGCGTGATCATCCGCTCTTCCAAGGTCTGCTCGTTCAGATCGATCTGCACGAGCATGTCCGCGACGTTGGTCGAGACGTCCCCGAGCGCGAGGATCCGTGTCGCCTCAATCGCCCATACCACCTCGTGGGCTTTCTCGCGATCGGTCGCGTACTCCCCGTCGAGATGGACCGTCATCATCGGCGTGTCGGGAGTCTTTCGGGCGTCGACGAGTTCGATCAGCCGCGGCAGCCCCTGGGTGACGTCGATCTCCGCCACGCCCGCGTAGTGGAACGTGTTCATCGTCATCTGGGTGCCGGGCTCGCCGATCGACTGGGCCGACACGGTGCCGACGGGATCGAGCGGGTCGACCCGGGTGTCGAGATACCGCTCCTCGACAGCGGCCGCGATCTCGCCGGCCTCCTCGGCCGTCACCTCGCGGTCCTCGATCGTCGCGTACACTTCGTCCTTGAGTCGTTTCGGGAGATCGGTCCCCTCGACCGTCGACTCGATCCCGCTCGTGATCTCAGTCATCGTTCACCTGTGGCACTTCGATCGGCGTGTCGGTTCGGTCGTCGGCCATCCGGTCGTCGGCAGCCTCCGAGAGATTGGTCGTCGGCTCGGCGACGAACGCCTCGCCGTCGTCCTCGAACTCCGCGGCGAGCACGTCGTCCGCGATCGCCTCGACGTCGACCTCGTTCTCGGTATCGGAGGAAACCTTCACCGGGCTGGTGCCGTCCTCGCCGAACTCGAACTGGACGATGTTGTCGTTGGTGTCCCGGACGGTGCCGTCGTACTGGGTTTCGAGCTCCGAGAGCGCGTTGATCAGCCGGCGCTGAAGGTAGCCCGATTTCGAGGTCCGGACCGCAGTGTCGACCAGCCCCTCGCGGCCACCCATCGCGTGGAAGAAGAACTCCCGGGGCGTGAGCCCGCCGCGATAGGAGTGCTCGACGAACCCGTGGGCCTCCGCCGAGAGATCGTCGGGTTTGTAGTGACTCAGCGTGCGGTCCTCGTATCCGCGATTGATCCGTTCGCCACGGACCGCCTGCTGACCGACGCAGGCCGCCATCTGGGTGAGGTTGAGCATCGAGCCACGCGCACCCGACTCGGCCATGACGACCGCGGGGTTGTCCTCCGCGAAGTGGTCCTCCGCGATGTCGCCGGCGGAGTCACGAGCCTTCCCGAGCGTCTGCATGATCTTCATCTCGAGGGTCTCGTCGACCGTCCGTCCGGGCAGCGATTCGAGCTCGTCGTTCTCGTAGGTGGTGATGAGCTCGTCGATCCGCTCGTAAGCGTTGTCGATGCTCTCGTCGATCTGGGTCTCGGCTGCCGCCGGAATCGACTCGTCGTCGATCCCGATCGAGAACCCGAAGTGCATGATCGCGCGCATCGCGAGCGACGCGACCTCGTTGATGAGCACCCGAGCACGGGTCTCACCGTGCTTTTTCACGATGCTGTCGACGACCTCGCCGCCGAACGCTCCGACGGCGTCCTCGTCGACGGTTCCCTCGATGAGCTGGCCGTCCTCGATCACGACCGTATCGCCGGTCGACGAGCTGAACTCGAGGTCGAGCCCGCCGGGCAGGAGTTCGGAGAAGATCGTCCGGCCGGTCCAGTACGGCTTTCCGTCCTCCTCGCCGTCGGGGTCGGGCAGCCCGTCGACCGCCGTCGCCCGCAGGAGATCGAGCGCCTGTGTCTCGTTGAACCGCGGGAGTCCCCCGGTCTCGGGGTCGTCGTGGGTGAGGAGATAGGTCCCGCTGATGTGATCCTGAATCGCGCCGATGATGTTCTCGCCCATCTTCGGCGAGAGGATCTGCTCTTGGACCCGCATCAACACGCGGGCCTCCGCACGCGCCTCCTCGTTCTGGAGGGCGTGCATGTTCATCTCGTCGCCGTCGAAGTCGGCGTTGTACGGCGGACAGACCACCGTGTTGAGCCGGAACGTCTTGTACGGCATCACCACGACCTCGTGGGCCATGATACTCATTCGGTGGAGCGACGGCTGGCGGTTGAAGATCACGATGTCCCCATCCGAGAGGTGGCGCTGGACCTGCCAGCCGGGTTCGATCCGCTCGGCGAGCTCTTCTTTTGCCTGGTCGAGGATCTTCATCACCTTGCCGTCGGGTCGGATGACCCGATTCGCGCCGGGATGGGTCTCTGCGCCGTTGCGAACGTACTGGCGCGCCTCTTCGATGTTGCGCTCGTTGACGTTCATCGTCTGGGTCATCTCGCTGGCGACCCGTTCTGGAACCCCGACCTCGTTCAGACTGAGCGTCGGGTCCGGCGAGATCACCGTCCGCGCCGAGAAGTTCACGCGCTTGCCCGAGAGACTACCTCGGAACCGGCCGTCCTTGCCCTTCAGCCGCTGGGAGAGGGTCTTGAGTGGCCGACCCGAACGGTGGCGCGCGGGCGGCGTGCCGGAGATCTCGTTGTCCATGAACGTCGTGACGTGGTACTGGAGCAGCTCCCAGAGGTCCTCGATGATGAGCTGGGGCGCACCGGCCTCGCGGTTCTCCATGAACCGCTGGTTGATCCGGATGATGTCCACCAGCTTGTGCGTCAGGTCGTCCTCGCTTCGCTGGCCGTTGTCGAGCGTGATCGACGGCCTGGCGGTGACCGGCGGCACGGGGAGGACAGTCAGGATCATCCACTCCGGGCGCGAGCGCTCGGGGTCGATCCCGAGCACCGCGACGTCCTCGTCCGGGATCGCCTCGAACCAGTCCCGGATGTCGCTCGGCATCAGCTTGTTCATGTCCTCCTCGGTGAGGTCGACGTCGAGCGCGCGCTCGATCGCCTCGCGGTCGGCCTCGCGTGGCCGGAACTCCCCACCGAGAATGTCGTTGATCCGCGAGAGGTCGATGTCGGTCTCGTCGGCGAGCTGCTGTGGCGAACTCCCGGGATCGTCCGACTCCTCGTCGGGCTGCATCGCCTCGGCGATCAGTTCGGGGTACTCCGCCGTGAGAACGTCCTGGACCTCGTAGTACGTCGTCGGCTTCTCGTGTTGGATGTCGTACTGCTCCTCGCCACAGTACGCACATCGATCCTTCTTTCGCGCCTGACGGATCGCGGCCTTCGTCACGTCGTTGATGTCGTCGTCGAGCTCGCGCGCCCGCTGGAGCCGGTTCGCGAACTCGTTGCGCTCCTGTTCGTCGAGCAGGAGCCGCGAACACTCCCGGCAGGTTCCTCGGAGCAGCCGCCGCATTAGTTTTGTGAACCCGACGTGGATCACGGGCGCGGCGAGTTCGATGTGGCCGAAGTGGCCGTTACACGACCCCGAGTGCTGGCCGCAGGTCTTACACTCCAGACCGGGATCGATCACGCCGAGCCGAGGGTCCATCAGCCCCATGTCGATGGGGTAGCCGTCGTCGTCGTAGGTGTCGGCGGTGATGATCTTCGTCGCGCTCATCTCGCGGTACTCCTCCGGGTTCATCAGCCCGAAGTCGATCGCACCGATCTCCTTTGGTGTTGCGTTCGTGCTCATGTGTAGTCGGTAGTGATCCTCAGACCGCGTCCTCGAGTTCGAGCCGCGGGGCGATCCCCAGCGCCTTCATCTCGTCGAGCAGGAGTTTGAACGCGTAGCTCATCTCGATCTCGTGGATCTCGGTCTCCTCCCCACAGTTCGGGCAGTACACCCGACGCTGCTCGACGTTCTCGACCGCACTCATCCCACACTCACCGCAGACGTAGACGAACTCCCGGTCGGATTCGTCGAGCAGGCGCTCCTTCAACGCCATCGCCGCGCCGTGCCCGATCAGGACATCGCGTTCCATCTCGCCGACCCGGAGACCACCCTCGCGGGCGCGCCCCTCGGTCGGCTGGCGCGTCAGCACCTGGACCGGACCCCGCGACCGGGCGTGGATCTTGTTCGAGACCATGTGGTAGAGCTTCTGGTAAAAAATGGTCCCGACGAAGATCTCGGCATCGATCTTCTCGCCGGTGACGCCGGAGTACATGATCTCCTTCCCGCTGGAGTCGAACCCGTGCTCTTCGAGCGAGCCGCGGAGTTCCTCCTCGTCTTCGCCGGTGAACGCCGTGCCGTCGACCCGTCGCCCTTCGAGGGAGCCGACCTTGCCGCCGAGCATTTCGAGGACGTGGCCGACCGTCATCCGCGACGGTAACGCGTGCGGGTTGATGATCAGATCAGGGACGACGCCCTCCTCGGTGACTGTCTCTTATACACANGAGATGTGTATAAGAGACAGCTTCTGACCGTGCCGGCTCGCGAACTTGTCGCCGAGTTCGGGAATCCGTTGATCGCGAACCGAGACTTTCGAGAGTTTCGAGCCGTCCTCGCCCTGCATCAGCGTCACGGTATCGACGACGCCCGACTCGCCCGAGCGCATCGTCACCGATGTTTCGCGGCGCTTCTGTGGTGAGAGGCCACCCATGTCGTCGGGCTCCTCCAGGAACCGTGGCGGCGAGGTCTTGCCGAGCAACACGGCGCTCTCGTCGACCGTGGTTTCGGGGTTTACGAGACCGTCCTCGTCGAGGTGGGTGTACGCCTCCTCGCCGCGTGCACCGCGCACGTCGTCGTCGGGCATCTCGAAGCGATCCTCCTGACCGCCGGGATACCGTCGCTCCTCGCCCTCGTACGTCCGGAAGAAGTGCGAGCGTGCGAGCGCGCGGTCGACCGACCCCTCGTTGAGCACGAGCGCGTCCTCGATGTTGAATCCCTCGTAGCTCATCACGGCAACCACGAAGTTCTGGGCCGCGGGGCGGTCGTCGTACCCGATCTGTTCGGTGGTCTGGGTCTTGACCATCGAGAGCTGCGGGTAGTGCAGCAGGTGCTGGCGGGTGTCCGGCCGGATCCGGTAGTTCGCGCTCGGCAGCCCGAGCGACTGTTTGATCATCCCCGCACCCATCGTGATCCGGGGCGAGGCGTTGTGCTCGGGATAGGGAATCATCCCCGCACCGATCCCGAAGATGAGCTGCGGGTCGATTTCGAGGTGGGTGTGGTCCTTGGTGAGGTCGCCTTCGTCGACGCCCACGAGGATGTCCTCCTCCTCCTCGGCGTCGATGAATTCGATGTAGCCCCGATCGACGAGGTCTTCGAACTCGGTGTCGCCGTCGGTGAGCGTCTCGACTTCCTCCTCGGTGATGAGCGGTTCGCCCTCTTCGACCACGATGAGCGGTCGTCGCGCTCGGCCGGCGTCGGCGTTGATGATGACCTCGTTGGTGCGACCCTTGACCGAGACGTTCACCGTCTCGGCCACGTCCCCGCGGCGTCGTGCCTCGCGGACCTGGTGGGCGAGCTGTTCGGGCTGGTCGTGCGTGCCGACCAGGCTGCCGTTGACGTAGACTTTCGCGTCGCGTGCCTGACTCATCTCAATCAGCGCTCGGGGTGACGCCCTCGATGCCGGGGATCCCCTCGACACCCATCGACGCCAGCTCTCGTTTGAGTCCCTGTTCGTCCTCGATGTCCTGGGACAGCTCCATCGCCTGCGCGAAGTTCTTCACGAGGCCACAGTTCGGCCCCTCCGGCGTCTCGGAGGGACAGATCCGCCCCCACTGGGTGGCGTGGAGGTCCCGCGCCTCGAAGTGAGGCTGACTCCGCGAGAGCGGCGAGCGGAGCCGCCGGAGGTGCGAGAGCACGCCCATGTAGTCGGTCCGATCGACGAGCTGACTCACGCCCGAGCGTCCACCGACCCAATTCCCGGTTGCGATCGGGTGTTCGAGCCGCTCGGTTAGCACGTCAGACCGAACGACGGTGTTAACTGAGAGCTGCCGGTTGCGCATGTTCGCCCGCTCCAGCTGGTACTTCACGTCGCGTGCGAGCTTGTTGAGCGCCGTCCGGAACAGGTCGGTCATCAGGTCGCCCGACACCTTGAGGCGCTTGTTGGCGTAGTGGTCCTTGTCGTCGGATTCACGCCGCCCCAAGGCAAGCTCGAAGCACGCCTCGGCCATCCGGCAGAGGTAGAACGCCTTGTTGATCCGGGTCTCTTCGTCCGGAACGCCCTCCTCGTGGAGATGTGGCAGGAGATACCGGTCGATGACGTAGTTCGCGCGCTTCAACTGGTAGTTCTTGCCCTGGCCCGACGCGACCCGCTCGCCGAGGTCCTCGATCGCGGCCTCCTCGGTCTGGACCTCGGCCGCCTCGAGGTTTTCGAGCATGAACTTCACGATCTCGGGATCGTCGCTGACCCGGTGGACGATCTCCTCGTCGGATTCGAGCCCGAGCGCCCGGACGAGGGTCACGAAGTTGATGCTCCCCGACACCGAGGGGAAGCTGACTTCGAGCAGCCCCTCCCGGTTGCGCTCACAGAGCACCAGCGCCCGATACCCGCGGCGCTGGCTGAACGTCTTGGCGACCTGAATCTCGTCGCCGTACTTCGAGTCGTACTCCGCGAGGATCTTGTTCGGCGCGAGGTCCTCGCTGGTCATCAGGACGCGCTCGGAGCCATTCACGATGAAGTACCCACCCGGATCGGCGGGGTCCTCACCGAGTTCGATCAGCTCCTCGTCGGTCGCATCGGCGATGTTACACTTGTCCGAACCGACCATGATCGGGAGCCGCCCGATCTGGGTCTCGGCGGTGTCGACGACGCGCTCTTCTTCCTCTTCGCCACCCACGACGACCGCCATCTCCATGAAGACGGGTGCGGCGTAGGTGATGTTTCGGAGGCGAGCTTCCTGGGGGTAGAGTCGTTCCTCGCTGCCGTCGGCCTCGCGGACGCGAGGTGTCACGACCCGTACGTCGCCAAGCTCGACGTAGACTGGCTCCTCGCCCTCCTTGTCGCCGATGTCGGTGTCGATGGTCTCTTTCTCGTCGACCACCTGCTGCATTCCGCGGCCGAGGAACGCGTTGAACGACCGGAAATGATGCTCTGCGAGCCGCTCCCGGGAGAAGTACTCCCGCGAGATCGAACGCCTGTCTTGCCTGTTCATTCTACCACGAGTCGGTATACGACCGCCTGGTCGGTCGTTCGGGAGTCCCGCACGATTCGGATCACGTCGCCCGCGGCGGCGTCGTCGGGGAGTGCCGGATCGGTTCGTTTGATCTTCGGAAGGTCGGTGCGCCTGATGTCGTACTCGTCGAGCACCTCGTCGATCTCGGAATCGTCCTCGACGATCGTGTGCTCGGGAACGAGTGTGTGCTGACCTACGTCCACCATGTGTGTCTGGCCGGGGGAGAAGTGGCTATCACGAGATACTACAGGGCCTACGCCGTGGGGCGACTTAAGCGTTGTCAACGCCGCCAGCGTGGGCTGGCAAGCGCAGCTCGGACCCGCCCGTTCGGTTCGAGATCGTCGAATCGATCGTAGCTGCACCGACGGTCGGGGGGAACATAGCGTTTCGGGCTCTCTCGGAAAGTACTGGATCGGTTTGGAAACCCTTAAGGGCGTCTCCGGATAACGAATGGATGTCGCTTGCCCGGGTGGTGTAGTGGCCCATCATACGACCCTGTCACGGTCGTGACGCGGGTTCAAATCCCGCCTCGGGCGCTTTCTGCTGACGCCGATTCGTGAGCGTCGTTGATCGGTAACGAACGATGGCACGGTAACGAGAGGTGCATCGATAGGTTATCCACTATGAATAGGCGTGTGATCCCTCTCGAAACGATCGAGCAGACAGCAACTACCGGAGGCGAACGGTGTCGTTCTCGTCGCTGATCCGAATCGTTGTGGATCAGCGGAATCGAAACGTCGATCGAACGTCAGCAGGAAGGGCCACCGACTGAAGCGCAGCGGGGACGCGGACGATTAGTTGTCGAGCGATTCAGGCTGAGTGGTGATCGAGACCGAGTCCTCGACCGAGGCCTGAAGCAGCCGGCCGGTGTAGTTGTAGACGTCGCGAGAGGAACCGACGCCACCTTCGACCGACTGGCCGTCGTCCGAGATTGGGTCGCCCGAGCTGTCTGCGTGTTCGAGTTCGCCGCTGACTTCGAGGGAGTAGTCCGTCGGGCCAGTGCTCTCCTTGCCGATCACCTTGATCGTCTGCGCGCTCGCATCGAGCTTGAGGATCGCACGGTCGTCGACTTCGAGTTCGACGATCTCACCCTCGTACTCGTAGCTGTCGCGCCACTCGTTGACGCCGCCCGAAGCGGTGTTCCCCGAGATGTTATCGTTGTCGTCCGCGGTTGCCCCGCCGGTTTTTGCCTTTTCGAGATCGCCGCTCGTCGCGAGCTCGTAGGGAATGCGGCCGCCGGACGTGTCAGTGTCCGTGACGACGAAGTTCGCGCTGTCGGACGGTTCGGGCACGTCCGATTCGTCGATGTTGCCGCTCAGTTCGTCGTCCGACCCGGCACCATCGGAGTTGCCCGACGAGGAATCGTCGGACGAGTCGCCCGAAGCCTCATCCGATGAGCTTTCCGAGGAGTCGCTATCCGACGAACCATCGTCACTGGATTCTTCGTCCGATGAACTGCTCGACGAATCCTCCGAGGAGCCGTCACTCGACGAGGAGTCCTCGGACGAACTGTCGGACGACGAATCACTCGAATCGTCGTTCGAGGACGAGTCGGACGAGGAATCCTCGCTCGAAGAGTCATCTGACGACCCGTCGGAGCCCGACGACGAGCTACCGGTGTAGTTCGACGAGCCGAGGCTCGGTGCGGGACAGGTCCCGCTCTCCTGGATGTTGCTGAGATTCACGTTGCCGCTCTTCACTCGAACCGCCTGTGCGCTCGCGTTGACGGTGGTGTTGGCCACTCGGCTGCCGTCACAGTTGTGGAGCGCGATACCGACGCGACCGCCGCCGGTCTGCTGGATGCAGCTGTCCTCGATCGTGGTGTTCGGCCGATCTTCGATGAGAACGCCGACCGCACTGGAAGCGTTGCCCGTGACGCTTACGTTTTGGAGCGTCCCGCCGACATCGCCGCCCGACCCGTTGGGCGACTTGCCGCGGATCGCGTACGCCTGATCCGGGTTGAACTCCACGCGGGTGTTCTTGATACTGAACGAGGGGTAGTTCCCGAAGATCTGGATCCCGCCGTCGGCGTTGACTTCGGGGCCGACGCGGACGTCACAGTTACGGACCTCCGCGCCCGAGCCGCCACGGTCGCTTTCGAGCCGGATCCCCGAACCGTTGAGCATGTCGCCCGGGTTCGGACTGTTGCTGTCGGAGAGGTCGGTCTCGATGGTGGCACCGTCGACGTAGCTGCCGGAGCTGCCGATTCGGACCTGTGAGAGGTCGTTGTTCTTGTAGGTGCCGCCTTCGATCTGGACGACGCCGGGTGTCCGGCTGGCGTACACACCGTTGTTCGAGAACCCTTCGACGTTGCAGTTACGAAGGGTGAGTGTCCCTTTGTGGTTGCTGCCGACCCAGATACCCGTCCGGGCGTACGCACCCATCTTGCCAGCGTTGTTCGCGGTGAGGTTCGAAACGACGCCCTGGCCACCGGACGACCGGACGGCCGCGGCGAACGCGTCGGACGCGGAGTCGCTCGACGCCCGACCCTGACCGACGATCGAGAGACCGTGGACCTGGAGGTTGTCGTCCGGGGCACACTGTACCAACGGGGTTGCGCCGTTCTGGTCGACGGTAATGTTCTCGATCAGCAGCCCGTTGCCGTTGTTGATTGTCAGAAGTTTGTCGTCGAACCCGCCGGAGACGACGAACGTGACGTCGCCCTCGCCGACGATCCCGAAGTTGTCGTACCCGTTGAGCGCGTTCTTGCCGTTGAACTTGTAGGTACCAGACGGGAACTTGAGCAGCGTGTTGCTGCCCGCGGCCGACTGCAGCTTGCCGTCACACGCGCTGTTGCCGTTCGGATCACAGCCGGCGTCATCGACCATGTCGACGACGTTGTCGAAGCTGATTCCGTGACGCGACTCCGCTGCCCCCTCCCCAGCGAGCAGCGGTACCGACGCCACGGCCGCTCCGGCGGCCTTCAGATACGTACGGCGGTTCGTTCGAACGCCTTCGCCTGTGCTATCGCTATCGCCTCGTGCTCCGTTGCGCGGCATCACCTGTTCATTAGGCATTCGTAAAATACCCGTTCTGGCCAATTACTTACGTTTACTATCGATTCGATCGTAGTTGCTGGCTGTTCACGTTCTAGGCTGGATAATTAGCTTCAATATCTATTGAAATAATATTGCAGCCGGGGAACATCGCGCGAATGTGGGGTGTTTCCACGGTACGGATGCTGTCAGGAATGATGGATTGGTTGATCGAAGGTACGAGGGTGAACCACGAGGGTGACTATCGCATTCGTGCGTCCGGATGGACGAGGCAGCAACGACGACTACTCCCAGTCGATCCAATCGTGTTCCCAGCCGGTGCGGCGCTGTGCGGTCCGTTCCGCCCGCTCGCGGTCCTCCCGATGGGTTCGGTTTCGCTCGACGGTATCCGACTGTTCGCCCTCGACGAGCAGCGGGGCGAACGATACCGGACCGAAGCGCTCCGTGGTTCCGCCCTCGACCGCGACGAGCGATTGATCGTGCGTGCCGACGGGGAGGACGAGACGACCATCGGCAGCGAGCTGGTCTTCGAGCGCGCGCGGCGGGCGGACGGCGGCGGCTTCGACCAGAATCCGGTCGAACGGGGCGTACTCCGCTAGTCCGTGTGTGCCGTCGCGTCGATCGACGAGCACGCCGTCGTAGCCCGCACGCGCGAGATTGCGGCGGGCGTCGATCACGAGTCGGCGCGAGATATCGACCGCGTGGACGTTGTGCTCGCCCGCGATCGCCGCGCAGATCGCGGCGGTGTAGCCGACGCCAGCACCGACGACCAACACTCGATCGCCTGACTCGGGTGCGAGCGCCTCGACGAGCCGTGCAGCGGTGCTCGGTGCGAGAACGCGCGTCCCCGCGTGTTCGAGCGTGTGGTCGGCGTACGCGGCCGCGTCGTCGACGAACTCGTGGCGGGGGACCGTCCGCATCGCGGCGCTCACCCGTTCGCTCTCGACGACGGCCTTGCTCTCGTGTTCGAGGCCCGCGACCATGTCGTCGCGAAGCATCGCGGTATCCATGGCTAAAATTCCCCCTCGATCGTCTTGAACTGCGCGACAGTGCCGCCACACACGTCGACCGCGAGAACTGTCCGGCCACCGGACTGCCGACTCCCTCTCGACGCCGGGTCGACGATGAACCAACGCTCCGGGGCACTCACTCCGACTGCATCGGGACGAACCGCACGCCACCGTGGCGCTCGCGATCGAGCCCGCCGTCGGCCCGTTTGGTCGCGCGCACGAGCGTCTGTCGTCCCTGGCCGATGGGGGCGACGATCCGACCGCCGGGTTCGACCTGCTCGACGACGCGTTCGGGGAGGTCGGCCGCGGCGCAGGTGAGGTAGGCGGCGTCGTAAGGTGCGCCCTCAGGCCAGCCCGCGTGGCCGTCGCCGACCCGCACGTGGACGGGATATCCCAGCCTGTCGAGGCGTTCGCGGGCGGCCGCGGCGAGCGGTTCGTGGAACTCGACGCTGTAGACTTCGCCGACGTCGTCCCCGCCCTCGGTGTCGTCGTCTCTGGGCTCGGTGTCGTCGTTTCTGGCCCCGACCACCGCAGCCGTGACTGCGGCGTGGTAGCCACAGCCGGTACCGATTTCGAGCACGCGATCGCCGAGTTCGAGCCCGAGCAGATCGGTCATCATCGCGACCATGTGGGGTGCGCTGATGGTCTGATCCTCGCCGATCGGGAGCGGCCGGTCGGCGTAGGCGCTCTCCTGGCGGCGTTCCGGAACGAACTCGTGGCGCGGCACGCGGAGGAGTGCCTCGCGAGTCGTCTCGCGCTCGATCCGGCCCTGTCGCTCCAGCCGATCGACCAGGCGCTCGCGCTGGACCGCCGGGTCGGTCATCTCACCAGACCGACCACGCGCTCGAGGACTCGTCGTCGGCGTAGAGCCGATCGATGTCCTTCGCGAACGCCATGTCCTCCTCGTGATCGAGCCGATCGAAACCGTAGCCCGTTGCGTCCGCCCGGAGGTGAATCCCCTTCACTGTGAAGGTCTCGTCGGCGAGGTCCTCGCGCTCGCCGACCGTGAACTCGTAATCGCCAGGTACGCGAAGTTCGATGCTCCGGGTCTCGTCACGACCGTCTTGGGGATTGAGCGTCACGTCGACGCCGACGTTCCCGACGACGCGGGTCCAGATCGTGTCGATGTCCTCGGCAGTGGCGCTCTCGGGGCGCTGGTCGTCACCGACTTCGAGGCTGGTGATCCTGACTGTGAGAAGGGCCTCGGGCGTGTCGAGGACGAACTCCTCGCCCTCGGCGAGCGACTCGCCCGCGGGAACGTCGGTCGCGGTCGCAAAGGACTCGCCGTCCTGGGAGACGATCACGTCGCACTCGACGGTCTCTGGTTCCTCGATTTTGGTCTTGTGGGTGTGGCTGCACTCGGTACACCGCACCGTAGTCTGACCGCCCGGTTTCAGCACTTCGTGAACGACCGGCTCCGCGGGCGAACACGACGGACAGGCGACCGCGACGCGCTCTGTAGCTTCGCTCATGTCTACCGCTACTTCGTGAGTGTGTAAAAGCGTCCGGTGTGACTCGGGAGACAGTCGGCCCGTCTCAGTCGAGTTTCACCATGACCTTCACTGCCTCGCGCTCGTCCATCGCCCGATACCCCTCGGGGACGCCGTCGAGACCGACGGTCTTCGTGAAGATGGGTGACGGGTCAAGCGTACCCTGGAGAACGTCGGCCATCAGCTCGTCGATGTAGGCACGAACGGGAGCGACGCCACCCTGAAGCGAGACGTTCTTGCCGAACATCGTGCCGAGGAAACCGGTGCTCTCGACGCCCAACGGGACGCCGACGTAGCCGATCGTCCCGCCCGGGCGGGCGACCGCGGCGGCGGTCTCCATCGAGGACTCCGCGCCCACACATTCGAGCACGTGGTTCGCGCCGCCCGCTGTGAGTTCGCGTGCTTCCTCGATCGCGTCCTCGCCGCGGGCCGAGACGACCTCGGTCGCGCCGAACGATTCCGCGATGTCGAGGCGGTCTTCGTGGTGGCCCATCGCGACGATCCGCTCCGCCCCGAGACGCTGTGCGGCGAGTACGCCACAGAGCCCGACCGCGCCATCCCCGACGACCACGGCGGTGTCGCCAGCGCCGACACCCGCACTGACGGCGGCGTGGTGGCCGGTCCCCATCACGTCCGTGAGCGGGAGAAGGGCTTCGAGCGCGTCCTCGTCGTTCGCGTACCGGTCGGGAACCCGGACGAGCGTCCCGTCGGCGTACGGCGCGCGGACTTTTTCACCCTGTGCGCCGCCACCGTCCTCACCCCACGACAGATCGCGGGCACAGGACGTGTAGAGCCCTTTCCGGCAGAACTCACACTCGCCACAGGAGATCGAGAACGGTGCGAGCACCCGGTCGCCCGGCTCGACGTGACGGACGTCATCGCCGACCGCCTCGACGACTCCCATCGGTTCGTGGCCGATGGGTGAGCCTTCGGAAAGGTCGCGCTCGCCCCGATAAAACCAGAGGTCCGAGCCACAGATCGCCGTGTGGGTGATGCGGACGACGGCGTCCGTCGACGCCTCGATCTCGGGATCGGGAGTGGTCTCGATGCGAACGTCGCCGGGACCGCGAAAGATGGCTGCTTCCATGATCGATGCATCGAACGGGGATGGCCAGCCCAAAGAACCCCCCAGCTACCGGCAACGCTGCCACCTCTTCGGCGTTTCCGTCCGCGTACTCTACGAACCGTGACCCTCCGAGTGACGATTCCGGCAGCGCCATTCTCGCGCCGTCTCACGGTGTTACCGTCTTCTCGCGGGCCGCGCGAGACGGCTTCGCCGCTCGCACTATTGCGGAAGTTCCACTTTCTCGCCGTCGGCGTAAACCGACGGCTCGCGGAGAATCCCGTCGAGGTGGAGCGGCGCTTCGACGTCGCCGCCGATGCCGTGGTCGTCGCCGATCGCGATATGCACAGTCCCAGCCGCTTTCTCGTCGAGCAAGACCGACCCCACGAGCTCCGTGACGGCGAGATTGGTGCCGATACCGAGCTCGGCGAGGTTGTAGGCGTCCTCGCCGACCTCGTCGGCGGCGTTCTCGATCTGGTCGTGGATCGCGTCGTCGGATACCTCGGTCACGGAGCCGTCTTCGACCTCGAATTCGAGCTCGCGATCGAGCAGGCCGTGGGGCATCATCGTGCCGTCGACGACGTACGTTCCATCGGCGGTTTCGGGGCTGACGAACACTTCTCCGGCGGGAAGGTTCGACATCGCGCCGGGCTCGTGGACGATTCCAGTATCTTTGAGCCACTCACGGTCACCCGGCTCGAACGTGATGTCGGTGCCAGCCGGCGACGTCACGCGGATTTCGGCCGCGTCGGCGACCGTGTCGTGGATCTCCTCACAGCACTGCTCGATCTCGCGGTAGTCGGTGTCGAGCCCCGTTCGAAAGACGTCCTCGGTGATTCCAGGGAGGGTGGCGACCCGCGCGCCGACCTCGTTCGCGCGCGAGCGAGCTCGCGTGTGACTCAAGCTCTTCGTCGTCGGACAGAGTACGACGTCGGCCCCCCGCATGGCGGCCGCGACGGGGGCTGGCGGTTCGGTCCCGTGTTGTTCGCCCGGCGGATAGCACGCGACCACGCAGTCCTCGGTCAGGTCGCGTGCGGCGTCGTACAGCGCCTCTCCGATCGCGCGACGCTTGTCGTCGGTGACCACCACACACGACTCGTTCGGTCTGAGCGCGAGACACTGGTTGACCGCCGTTTCGGCCGCGGTCGAGAGCGCCCCCTCGCCCTCCCCACGTTCCCGTTCCTGGCTCATGCCCGACGGTGGGGACCCGACCGCGTTAGGCTTTCGGCCGGCGCTCGAAACGGTTATTCCGCTCGCCCGTGCAGGGCCGATCATGCTCCGAGTCGGGGTCAACGGCTACGGTACCATCGGCAAACGCGTCGCGGACGCGGTCCGCGCCCAGCCGGATATGGAAGTCGCCGGCGTGGCGAAAACCCGTCCGAACTTCGAGGCTGAGCGCGCAGTCGCGAAGGACTTTCCGCTCTACGCCGCTGTCGAGGAGCGCGCCGACCAGTTCGGAGAGGCGGGGATCGACCTCGCCGGGATGGTCGAGGAACTCGTCGAGACGGCGGACGTGATGGTCGACGCCACACCGTCGGGGATCGGCGCGGAGAACAAGTCCCTCTACGAGGAGCACGACACGCCTGCGCTCTACCAGGGCGGCGAAGACGAAGACCTCGTGGACACGAGTTTCAACGCGCGCGCGAACTACGCCGACGCCGCCGGGGCTGACCACGTCCGTGTGGTCTCGTGCAACACTACGGGACTATCGCGATTGGTCGCCCCGCTCGAAGAGGAGTACGGCATCGAGAAGGTGCGCGCGACGCTCGTCCGGCGCGGCGGCGATCCCGCCCAGAGCGGCCGCGGTCCGATCAACGACATCTTGCCGAACCCACGGACGCTGCCCTCCCACCACGGTCCCGACGTCAAGACGATCTTCCCCGACCTCGCGATCGATACCTTGGGGCTGAAAGTGCCAGCAACGCTGATGCACACCCACTCGATCAACGTCACGCTCGACTCCGACGCGACCGCCGACGCAGTCCGCGACCTCCTCCGTGACGAGTCCCGCCTGTTCGTGATCCCCGAACGCCTCGACATCGACGGCGCGGGCGCGCTGAAGGAGTTCGCGCTCGACGCCGGCCGGCCGCGCGGCGACCTCTGGGAGAACTGCATCTGGGGCGAATCAATTACTGTAGAAGACGACGACCTCTACCTGTTCCAGGCCATTCATCAAGAGTCCGACGTCGTACCCGAGAACGTCGACGCGATCCGCGCGGTCACGGGCTCCGCCGACGCGGCCGAAAGCGTCGCCACCACCGACGACGCGCTCGACATGGGGTTCTGACGCGAACCCTTTTGTCCCGTCCTGACCTACCGATGTCCATGAGACGGGACGACCGTGATGACCGTGACGACCGTGATCCATTCGGGGATATCTTCGACGAGATCGAACGGATGATGAACGACATGGTCGGCGGCGACGTCAACATCCAGACCGACACCGTCGGCGGCACCGATCCCCACGTCAGCGTCTACGAAGACGAGGATCACGTGCGCGTCGTCGCGGACCTGCCTGGTGTCGACAAGGAGTCGATCGATCTCACCTGCGACGGCCAGCGGCTCACGATCGACGCTGCCGGCGACCGCCGCGAGACCACCGAACGCGTCCGGCTGCCCGTCCGCGTCGACGAACGCTCCGCGAACGCGACCTACAACAACGGGGTCTTGGAGGTCGTCTTCGAGCGCACCGACGCCTCTGCCGATATCGATCTCTAACACCCACCTTTTGCTGCGCTCGCTCGTTCGCGCCGCTCACTCGCTCGCTGGCAAAATCTGGACCAAAAGCCTCGTCACCCCCTTCGGGGGTTTCTCGGCCCGCTCGCTCACTCCGTTCACTCGCGGTAGAGCTGCACATGCCCTCCGCCTCCGCAACCGCACAGCACCGCCGAAGCCCTCGCTCGCTCCGCTCACTCACCCTTCATCCACCAGGAGAACAAGCTCTCCTGAGCCTCGACTCACTTCGCTCGTCGAGACGCCAGGCCCGCGCCGCCCCGTAGCCGCACCGCTAGTCACACCTGGTCTTCGATGAGCGCCGCGAGGTCGTCATAGAATCCGGATTCGTACTTCGTCTCGTCGTCGATCGTCGGCCGGGCGTTGGTTTCGGAAACTACCACGCGATCGTCGGTCACGAGCAGATCGACACCGAGCCACGGAATCCCCAGCTCCTCGGCGGTTCGCTCGGCGAGATCGCGGAGATCGTTCGAGAGGTCGACGCCCTCGGCCTCGGCCCCACGGTGGACGTTGTGCTTCCACCGCCCCACGCTCCGGGCCGGGTCGGGTAGACGGCGCTCGACCGCGCCGACGTACTCGCCATCGATACACATCGCGCGGTAGTCTGTCGCATTCGGGATGTACTCCTGGACGAGGAAGGATCGATCGCCGGTCGCCTGGTAGTCGTGCACCAGCGCGAGGTAGTCCGCGACCCCGAGGAAGGAATCGAGATCGCCGACCTTCACGACCCCAGTCCCGCGCGTCGTGGAGTTCGGTTTCACCACCACAGGCGGGTCGAACCGCTCGAAGACGGCCTCCAGTGCGGTGTCGTCGACCGGGTTCGAGATCAGTACTGTGTCGGGTACAGGGACGTCGGCACGGGCCAGGCGCGCGATCACGTCGGCTTTGTTCCGGGAGGTCAGGATCGCTTCGCGATCGTTGACCCAAGGCACGTCGAGCAGCGCGTCGGCGACCCCGCCCTCCATAATCCGCGAAGGGTGGACGAAGCCGACGTCGAACCCATTGAACTCGTTCGGCGGGTCGGTCAGCGCTGTCGTCCGTTCCTCGCACTGGACGTGCCGCGCGTCGATCCCGCGATCGGCCAACGGATCGGCCATCCGCTCGAAAGTCTCTTCGCGTGTGGCGACCGCCAGCCTGAGCATAGCGGATCGAGGCCGGCGAGGAACAAAAGCGTTCGAAAAGAGGACGGTTCGGGGAGTGCTCAGGCGACGAGGAGTTCCTCGCCGCGCTCGACGGTGACGTCACACGGCGAGCCGATCTTGTTGTACGCGCGCCGGAGTGCCTCCTTCGCGACGTCGGCCTGGTCGACGTCACACCAGATCGTGAAGATGCGCTCGCCGGCGTCGATCCGTGCAGCGGTGCCGACGGGCTTGCCGAACGCCTGGCGCATCCCATCGGAAACACGGTCCGCGCCCGCGCCAGTTGCCTGCTTGTTCTCCCGAAGGACGTGGTGGGGGAACTTCCGGAGGATCATCTTGTAGTTGCCCTCCCCGAGGTTCTTCAGCAGGTGACGGTTCGCCGACAGTCGCGAGGACTCCATCGCACCGTGGCGGAGCTGGATCTCCTCGTCGACAGAGAGGCTGATCTGGACCGGGTAATCCTCCGGATCGGCCCGGATGTCGCCCATCTTGTGCTGTGCGATCTTCGAGCCGGGGATGCCAGTGATGTACTCCTTGCGGGTGTAGGGAGGCTTCGAGATCTCCCGATACATCGAGGCAGGTTTCTCGGACATGGTCTTACCGACGGGAAGCCGACGGCGCGAATAAAGCCTTCGAAGCCGGCGTGCGCAGCCCACACACGTCGCCGACGGGGCTTTGGGTCCCGAACCCGTACTGTGGCCGTGAACCAACTCATCGACGGCGAGTGGGTATCCGACGCCTACGAGTCCACGAACGACGACGGCGAGTTCGATCGTCAGGAGACGAGCTTCCGGGACTGGATCGAGCCGGACTCGGACGCCGAGTTCCCGGCTGAGGCCGGGCGCTACCACCTCTACGTCTCCCTTGCCTGTCCGTGGGCCCACCGCACGCTCGTGACGCGCGCGCTGCGCGGACTCGAAGACACGATCTCGGTCGACGTGGTCGATCCCTACCGCGCCGAGGACGGCTGGCAGTTCACCCCCGAGCGCGAGGGCGCGACCCCCGACACCGTGAACGGGTTCGACTACCTCCGGGAGGCGTACGTCGCAGCCGACCCGAACGCGACCGGTCGCGTGACGGTACCCGTGCTCTGGGATAAGAAAAAGGACACCATCGTCAACAACGAGTCCGAGGAGATCATGCGGATGCTCGACACCGCCTTCGAGGAGTTCGCGAACGACGCAACGCTCTACCCGGAGGGCAAGCGTGACGAGATCGACGAGACCATCGACGCGATCTACGAGCCGATCAACAACGGTGTCTACCGTGCGGGCTTCGCCGGGAGCCAAGACGCCTACGAGGATGCGGTCTCGGAGCTGTTCGACGCGCTCGATCACTGGGAGGACGTGCTCGCCGACCAGCGCTACCTCTGCGGCGACGTGCTCACCGAGGCCGACGTCTGCATGTTCACCACGCTGATCCGGTTCGACGACGTGTATCATACCCACTTCAAGTGTAACGTCAGGAAGATCGCGGAGTATCCGAACCTCTGGAACTACCTGAAGGAGCTCTACCAGTTGCCCGGCGTGGCCGCAACGGTGAACATGGACCACATCACCGAGCACTACTACGAAACCCACACCGACTTGAACCCGAAACGGATCGTTGCGGTGGGGCCGAACCACGATTTCGACGCGGAACACGACCGCGAGCGGCTGGCTGGCGGACCGCCGGAGGGTGTTAGTGCGAAGGCGTCAGCTGACGATTGAATACGACTCGGGCACTATCGGGAAGCCAACTAACCATCCCTTCGAACCGTCGTACAGCACACGAACGAGGTGATCGAGGATTCTGGCTCGACAAAGGGAACGACCAGTACAGCGTTCGGTAGGACTCGTGCTACGAACCGGAATCCGGCAAATGTTTCTATTCATCTTCTATGATAAATACTTATCACGGGCCGGAGACATTCACAGCTATGGACGATATTTTCGCGGGCCAGCTCATGTCGACCGATCTGTACACGGTCGCCCCGGACACGCTCGTTGAGGAGGTGGCGGGGACGATGCTCGACAACGAGATCGGCTCAGTCCTCGTGGTCGACGAGGACAACCAGCTTCTGGGGATCGTCACCACCACCGATTACGTCGAGATCGTCGCCGAGAGCCATCCGAAGGCCGAGACCACGGTAGAGCGATACATGACCACCGACGTCGTGACGGCCACGCCCCAGGACTCCATTCGCGACATCGCGGACGCGATGATCGAACACGGGTTCCATCACGTGCCCGTCGTGAGCGAACCCGACGGCGTCATCGGGATGGTGACGACGAGCGATCTCACGGGATACATCTCGCACGTCCAGACGCCGAGTCCATCGTAGCTCCCCCGCTGGTGGGACCAGCGCGGTGACGGACCGGAGGGACGAAGCCCGTCGCGCCAGTGGATCGATCCATGCCCGATCGACGCGACACCGACGTCACCAGGGGAGAAATCGACGACACGCCCACGGTCGCGTGCAGTCGGTGTGACCGCGAGTGGGACCTCGACTACGAACTCGACGAGCTCCACGCCGGCAACGGGGCGCTCGAACAGTTCGCGCTCGATCACCGCCAACATACGGGCCATTTCCCCGACGACGTGACGCCGTGGCTCGCGGAGTGTCGTCGCTGTCCGGACCACGAGGCGTTCCTGTCCGAACGTCCCGCGCGGCGGTGGGCCGAAACCCACGCGCGCCACACTCGCCACGGCGTCGCCCTCCAGCACGCCTCGGTCGACGAGACGATCATCATCGAACCGCCGTCGCAGTAACGACGCCGGCGATTGCTACGGACTATCGCGTCATCGGATTTTCCTCGGTACCGCTTTCGTCCGTCGGGCCGAGCAGTCGTGGTCTATTCGGCGAGTGTGGCATAGAATTTCCCTCGCACATCTGTGTGTCTATCCAACGAGCGGAACATTCAGAGTAAGACTACATCCTTGGTATCGTGAAGCAGGTCCTGAATGGTGGACGGGGCCATACAGAGCCCTGAAAGTGGCCAAAGAATGAATGGGTCTGTTCTCACATTATGGACGCGCAATGGCTATCGAAGAGACTGCTTCCAGTGATCGGTATCTGACGAAGCGGAACTTCGTACGATTTTATAAGTGGCTCACGGTTCTCGCACTCGCAGCTGTCGTCGTGTCTGCTGTCGCCAGTGTGGTTGTCCCGAGGGTTGTCACTGGAGTTGTCGTCGGTTCTTGGCTTCTCGTGAGTCTCCTCTTGCTTGTACATATGGGAACCCACAATGATCCAATATAGAGACACATCCAGAACTACTCACGTTCGTCTCGTCGAGTGCGACTCCTGCCGACCGTCCGTCCGCAGCGCGATTGCAGTAGATCGCTGTGAAACCCTCCTCAGACACGTTATTCGGTAGTTACGTGACCACCGAAACACCATGATGGTTGCTAGCACGAATCAGAAACATTCTCGCGTATGTAACGATAAATAGAGCATCGAAATAGAAGAAAGGAAGCCCTATATTCCCCCATCCAGTAGAGCCTTCGTTCGTAGTGGTCCGTCTTTCAAACCCAATCAGAGTAGTCGTACTGTATATCGGTCTCGCGCTCGTGCGTGCCGATCTCATCGAATCGGAGCGGGCACGCCGGACGACCGATCTCGCGTGGCCGCGTATTCTCACCGGTATCGCGCGGATGTCGAAGAACGCGGTCGACATCGCGATGGTCGGCGTCGCGGTCGGTTCCGTCGGTATCGCCGGCGTGGGCTTCGCGAGTCCTTTCTGGGGCCTCGCGTTCGCCGCCGGTGGCGGGATCGCCGCCGGGACGATCGCCCTGGTCTCTCAGCGCTACGGGGCCAAGCGCCTCGGCGCGATCGACCAGGCCGTGCGATCGAGCGCCGCCGTCGTGGTCGCGCTCACGTTGCCGCTCATCGCGATCTTCTGGGTCTTCGGAGGCGATCTCGTCGCCTTGCTGAGCAACGACGCCGAGGCGGTCGCGCTCGGCGCGACCTACCTCCGGATCGTCGCGTTCGGCATCCCCTTTGCGGCGCTCAACCTCATCGGGAGCCGGGTGTTCCTCGGCGTCGATGACGCCAGAACACCGATGATGCTCCGTTCCGGCGGCGCGGTCGCGAACGCCGTTCTCAACGCAGCCTTGATCTTCGGTCTCGATCTCGGTGTCGCCGGTGCGGCGCTCGGTACTGTGCTCTCGAACGCGATCGTGACCGGCATCTTCGCGGTCGGGCTCGTCGCGGGGCGGCTCCCCGTCATCGGCGAGCTCCCGGTGCAGATCGATCCTCGGGGCAGCTACCTCGCCGATGTCCGCGAGCTCGTCGACATCGGGATCCCCGTGATCGGCCGCAACCTCGTCTGGACGGTCGCGGAGTTCCCGATGCTCGCGATCGTCGCGCTGTTCGGCCCGCAGGTCGTGGCGGCGTACGTGATCGCACGCCGGATCTGGGGGCTGATGAACACGCCCGGCTGGGGATTCGGCCTCGCTTCCTCCAGTCTCGTCGGTCAGGCGCTCGGCAGCGGCCACGAGGAGACCGCAGAAGCGTACGGTCGGGAGATCGTCCGGTTCGCGGTCGCGGTCTACATCGTCTCGGCCGCGATCGTCTTCGTGCTCGCCGAGCCCATCGTCGCCACCTTCGCCGGCGGCGGCTCCGAGACCGTGATCTCGGTCGCGGTGTCGCTGGTGACGGCGGCCTGTGTCGCGATCGTCCTCCAGGGCGTTTCGGGGGCTGCTGCTGGCCCGCTCGACGCGAGCGGCGACACCGGCTGGCCCTTCTACAGTCAAGCACTCGGCATCTTCGGCGTCGCCATCCCCTTCGCCTACCTCGGTGCGACGACCTCGCTCGGCCTCTACGGGCTGTATCTCGCCTTCCTCGCCGAGACGACGGTCCCGGCGGTGCTCAACTACTACCGCTTCGCCACCGACAAGTGGAAGCAAGTCAGTCGGCGGCACCGGCCAGACGCCCCGGCCTGACGACTCTGGCATGATCTCGACGGCGCGATGAGGAGTCGCGCGAAAGTCACGGAAACACCGGATTCTCACTCACCGGACAGCAGGTGGACATCGGCTGCGTCGAACCCCACCTTGATGGAGTCATCCGGCGGCTGCCTGGCGTCGGTTTTCACCAGCAGCGAGCGGCCGTTCCACGTACAGTGGAGCCGATAGGCGTCGCCGAGGAATTCGCTGTTCTCGACGGTCGCGGTCAGCGTCGTTTCGCCGCTATCGAGAGAGATCGCCTCGGGGCGAACGCACACCGCCACCGACTCCCCGGTCGACACGTCGGCGGATTCGGGAAGTCGTATCTCGTGATCGTCTACGAGCGCACGCGGCGGTTGGGTCGCGGACACCTCGCCGTCGAAGAGGTTGTTGTCCCCGACGAACTCGGCGACGAACCGCGAGGCGGGTTCGCGATAGAGTCGTTCCGGCGTATCGACCTGCTCGATGCGGCCGTCGTTGACCACCGCGACGCGATCGCTGATCGCGAGCGCCTCGGCCTGATCGTGGGTGACGTACACCGTCGTGATCCCGAGATCCTGCTGAATGTCGCGGACGGTCACCCGGAGTCGCTCGCGGAGGCGTGCGTCGAGCGCCGAGAGCGGTTCGTCGAGCAAGAGGAGTTCGGGACCGGGAGCGAGTGCCCGGGCGAGCGCGATCCGTTGAGCCTGACCACCCGACAGCGCCGACGGGTCGCGCTCGCCCATTCCCGCCATGTCCACTAGTGAAAGAAGTTCGTCGACCCGCTCCTCGGTGGTGGCGTCGCCTGGCGGGTCGCGAAAGTGGAGGCCGTACGCGACGTTCTCGCGCACACTCATGTGGGGAAAGAGTGCGTAGTTCTGGAAAACGATCCCGACGTCGCGCTCTTCGGGAGGAACGTCATCGACTCGCTGGCCGCCGATCCGGACCTGACCGGCCGCGGGCGTCTCGAACCCTGCAATGGTGCGGAGGGTCGTGGTCTTCCCGCAGCCAGACGGCCCGACGAGGGTGAAGAACTCGCCGTTTGCGACCGCGATGGAGACGTCCCGAAGCGCGGTCACGCCGCCGAAAGTCACGCTGACTCCGTCGAGTTCGACGCCCGGATCCGTCCCGCCGTCGGTGGCCTCGACGCCGGTTTCGGATCGGGTCACGGCTCCCACCGCCCGCCGAGGCGTTCGATCACCAGAAAGCTCGCGGCCGTCACCGCCAGCAGTACCGTTCCCATCGCCGTCGCCGGCCCGAGACTCGGCCCGAGCGAGCGGTTCCCGATGTAGCGTTCGAGCGCGACCGGCATCGTGTAGCTGCTGACGCCCTCCGCGAGTAACACTGTCGTATCGAACTCACCGATGGAGATGGCGAACGCGAACGCGCTCCCGGCGAGCACGGCCGCCGCGACGAGGGGCAACTCGATATCGAGGAGCACCCGAAACCGGCTTGCGCCGAGCGACCGGGCCGCGTCGAGCAGCTGGGTGTCGAGGCCACCGAGCGCGGGGGTGACGTTGCGGGTCACGAACGGGTAGGCCGCGACAGCGTGGGCGGCGACAACCGCGACCGCGCCGCCCACGACGATCCGGTGGCCGAGTATCTCGGTGCCGAAAACCAGAGTCTGTAGCAGCCCGAGCCCGACGACGACGCCGCTGACGGCGAGCGGGGCGGTCATGATCGTTTCCGCGAGCCGCGAGCCGGCCCCGCCCCGCACCGCCACCACCGAAACCACGATCCCCATCGGCACCGCGAGGATCAGAGTACTGAAGCCGAACGTGAGCGAGTTCGTGATCGCCGGGAGCGGCCGGACGGTCCCCGTCCCCGTGGCGGCCTGTTGGCGAACGAGGAACTCGTAGTACGCCGTCGTGAATCCGCCGTTCGGTCCGGTCACGCTTTCGAGAACCATACTCGCGAGCGGGCCGACGAACAGAACCAGAATCCCCACCCCGTAGATCCCGAGACCCATCCGGACGGGGTCGCGAAGCGTCCGCCAGCCCTGGACGAACACCTGTCGTGGACGGGAGGCTCCCCCACCGCGTGCGCTCGTCTGCCGGGCCTCGTATCGGAGATAGAGATAAGTCAGCCCGAGCGAGAGGGTGGTTTCGATCGCTCCGAGGGTGGCGGCCTCGGCGAGCGCGAGGTCCTGGACCCGGGCGTAGAGCCAGACCTCGACGGTGGCGAGCCGGAGCCCGCCGAGCGCGAGCACGATCGGAAAGGACAGAAAGGTGAAGACGAACGTGAGCAGCGCCGCGGTCAGGAGGGCGGGCAGCAGCTGAGGCGCGACGACGTCCCGAAACGCACGCAGCGGCGACGCGCCGAGCGCGCGTGCGGTCTCGACGCGCCGCGCGTCGACGGTCTCCCACGCGGCGGTCACGAGTCGGGTCACGAGTGGCGCGTTGTAGAAGGCGTGGGCGAGCACGATGGCTTCGAGCGTGAACAGCAGGTTCACCTCACCGAGCCCGAGCGCACCGAGAACGTCGTTGAGGACCCCTGTCTGGCCGAACATCGCCAGAAAGCCGACCGCGACCATGATCGACGGCAGCACGAACGGCAGGATGGTGAGCGAGCGGAGCGCCCGCCGGCCACGGAACTCGTAGCGCGCGAGCAGATACGCTCCCGGCAGGCCGACGACGACGCTCGCCACCGTCGAGAGCAGCGCCTGGTTGGCCGTGAAGCCGAACAGCCCGAACTCCACGGACGGAAACCCGGCTCGCATCCACGCGAGCACGCCGGCCGGCACGCTCGTCGGGTCGTCGAACAGGTGGTGGGCGACGCCGGTGTAGAACGGATCGGCGAGCACGTCGGCTAGCGGGGCGACCGTCAGTCGGCCGCCGCGAACCACGGCCTCGGCGAGGACGCTTCCAACTGGATAGTAGAAGATCGCGATCAGTATCGCGAGCGTCAGCGCGAAGCCGGCCGGAAGCGCGAGTCGGCTAGTCCACCGCCGCAGCGTCGTCACGCGCCCGCGACCAGCCTCGCCCACTCCTCGACCCACGTCCCGACCGAACCCGCGAGTTCGTCATACGAGAACGTCACCGGTTCGGGCGGTTCCTTCGCGTACTTCGCGAACTCATCGCTGGGAGTGACGCCCTTGACGGCGGGGAACTGGACGTTCTTGACGGCGATGTTCGATTGGGCGTTCTCGGTGAGGACGAACTCCATGAACCGCCGACCGAGTTCGGCGTTCTCGCTGTCCGCGAACAGCGCCATCGTCTCGGGGTTCGCGTAGCCCTGATCGTTGAGGAACCCGATCTGGTGTTTCGCCATGTTCACGTCCGGCCCGTGGTAGAACACTTGGTCCGTGGAGTACGAGACCACCATCGGGGCTTCGCCGTCCATGTACGCCTGATAGGCCGGCTCCCAGTCCGAGAGCACGCTGACGCCGTTCCCGAGGAGTTGCTCCCAGTAGTCGAGGTAGCCGTCCTCACCCTGAGTGATGATCGACCAGAGCAAGAATGCGCGCCCCGGATCGGACTGCTGGGCGTTCTGGGTAATGAGATCACCCTCGTAGCGCGATTCGAGGAGCGATGCGAAGGTCTGGGGCTCCTCCACCTCGTCCTCGTTGTAGACGAGGCTGATGTAGCCTGTGTCGTACGGGATCGCGCGCCCGTTCGGGTCGACGTTCAGCTCGTCTTTCACCGTGTCGGCGCGGTCGAGGCTGTCCGCAGCGGTTTGGAACAGCGACGTGTCGAGTTGCTGGCTGACCCGAACGAGATCGCTCGCGTTTAGCCCGACGTACACGTCGGCGTCGATCGGCGCGCCCTGCTTGGCCCGCTGGATGTACTGGTTGACGCCGTTCTCGGGAGTCACGAACTCCACGGTCGTGCCCGAGTGCTCCGCCTCGAAGGCGGATTTGAGCCAGTTGCCTGCGGTGTCCTCGCCGGTGAACGAGGAGTACGTCGCGACGGTCAGCGTCCCGCTCGCCGACGCGCTGCCGGTCGTCGCACCCGTCTCGTTCGTGGCGCTCGTCCCGTTTCCGCCAGCCGTTCCATCGCCACCGGCTGTTCCGTTCCCGCTGGACGTCCCGTTCGATTCCGTACTTCCGTTCGTGGCCGACGAGTTGGACGCGTTCTGCCCGCTGCCGCCACCGTCGTTGCTGCCGGTGCAGCCCGCGAGCAGCGTCAGCCCCGCCACGCCAGCACCGGCTCGGCGGATGAATCGTCGTCGTTGCATTACTCGGTGATTCCACTGGGTGGCAATTACCCTGTCGGTCGGGAGTCAGTACGTCGCTCAGTGAACAGGAACGGCGACGATGGATCGAATCGTGAGGGATCGAGAAATCACACCGGTCGGGTATCGATTCGACCGGCCGTCACCCACCGGAACCGGTCGAAACGGCGGTGGCGGGTGATCCGAGACTCGGGAGGTTCGGATCGCGGTAGGGGTTGCGGCCGTACACCGCGCCGTGGAGATCCTGCTCGTCGAGCTGCTCGGTCAAGGTTCGGCGCAGCCGGTTGAGAGCGGTGACGTCGAGATCGTACGTCGAACAGAGATCGGTGAATCGGTCCTCGTCGGTGATCGAGTGGAACTGGTCGTAGAGGTCGGCGAGGCGCTCGGGCGACTGCTCGGCGATCCACTCGTCGTCGTGGAGGCCGAGGTGGCGCTCGCGTTCGCGGTCGACCACGTGGCGGATCACGACCAGCGCGACCTTCTCGATCGCGCGCTGGCTGCCGAACGCGGTGAGGTCGAGATCGACCATGATCCCGATGGAGCGGTCGCGCTGCCACGGCGTGAGTGAGCAATCGCCGCACAGGGCGTGGGTCAGCCGGAGCTTTTCGAGGCGGTGAGCACGCTCGCTGTACCCTTCCATCGCGGGATGGCGCTCCTCGTGGAGCCGGCGGAGGTTCTCTCGGAGGTCACCGTCGGGTGAGTCGGCCCGGCCGATCCGGGTCGCGCTCGGCGTGACCAACCCCCACCGGCGAACGGTTTCGTCGCGCTGGAGATCAGCCCGTGCGACGGCGCTGTCGCCGGGTCGTCGGCTCAATCGGACGATCGTCGGCTCCCCGGCCGAACCCTCGTCCGCATCCGTCGGCGCGACCGGTTCGGGCGTGTCGTCGGCCATGTCGACGGCGTAACGGCTACCGACAGTTGAATGGTGGGTTACTGCGAAAAAGCATCACGAACGGATGCCGACTACACCCCGCTCGTATCTATACCTTGTCGCCAGAGGCACTTAAAGAACTGTCGAGCAGCCGCCGGCAGCAGAGGGCGAGGAACGGAGGACCGCTCCGGTTCGGCCTGTCAGTCGGAGTGTGTCGGGGTGCCGATCCGATCGTCGCGGTCGTCAGGGTCGGTTTCGACCGGTTGCCGCTCGTTCGTCGGGAGGAGTCGGCGCTTCGAGTTGAAAACGACGATGAGACTGCTGATCGCCATCATGACGGCGGCGATCAGCGGTGTGATGATACCGGCCATCGCGAGCGGGAGCGCGATGGCGTTGTAGCCCGCCGCCCAGACGAGGTTCTGCTTGATCCGTCCGCGAGTGTTACTCGCTAGCTCGAACAGTTCGGGGACGGCGTCGAGGCGGTCGTCGAGCACGACCGCGTCGGCCGCCTCGATCGCGAGTTCGGTGCCGCTCGACACCGCGATCCCGAGGTCCGCGCTGGCGAGTGCGGGCGCGTCGTTCGTCCCGTCGCCGATCATCGTCGTCGTCCCGCGCTCGCGGAGGCCCTGGACGATCGCCTCCTTCGACTCGGGGCGCACGCCCGCGAACACGTGATCGACCGCTGGATGGTTCGCGAACGTCCCGGTCATCCGCTCGTCGTCACCGGTCAGGACGACGATTTCCCGGCCCGCGTCCGCGAGTTCCGAAACCACCGTCTCCCAGTTCTCCCGAGGCGTATCCTGAACTGTGACGACCCCGCGGACGACACCCCCCCACGCGACCGCCGTGGGATGGGTGCCCGACTCGTAGGCGTCCGTGACGGCCGCCTCGATCGTAGTAGAATTCGTCCACTCGTCGGTGTCGAAGACGTCGGGATGGCCGACCACCACGCGGGTGCCGTCGACGAGCGCCGACACGGTGCGGTCGGCGCGCTCGAAGCTCGACACCGAACGGGTTGTCGGTGGGGCAGCGTCGTCGATCGCGGCGGCGATCGGGTGGCTCGACCGGCGCTCGACGGCGGCCGCCATCGCGAGCACCTCGTCGGGATCGTCGCCGACGACGTCCGCGAGTTCCATTTTCCCTGTCGTGAGCGTCCCGGTCTTGTCGAACACCACCACCGAGGAGTCGTCGACCCGTTCGAGCACCGTCTCGTTGAGCACGAGCATCCGGTTGTCGGTGGCGTCGCGGGTGGCCGCCGCGAGCGCGAGCGGGGTGGCGATCCCGAGCGAGCACGGACACGAGACCACCAGCACCGAGACGCCAGCCATCACGGCCGTGTTCGGGTCGTTGCCGAGCACGAACCAGCCGGCGGCGGTCAGTCCGGCGAGCACGAGCACGAAAGGAACGAACAGCACCGCAAACCGGTTGACGAGGCGCTGGACGCCCGTCGACGAACTCTTGACGTTCCAGAGGAGTTCGACGAGGCGATCCATCGTGCTGGTGGCGTCGGGGCCGACTTCGACCACGATTGCACTGTCGGTGAGGATCGAGCCGCCGAGCACCTCGTCGCCCACGGATTTGCGCTGAGGGACGGACTCGCCGGTGACGAGCGCCTCGTCGATCGCGGCGGTCCCGTCGACGATGGTGCCGTCGACCGGGATGCGCTCGCCGGGCTTGACCAGCAGGCGGTCGCCGGGCTCACAGTCGGCGATCTCGATGGTTTTGGTGGCGTCGCTGTCGTCGTCGAGTCGGCGGGCCTCGTCGACGCGCGAATCGGTGAGGTCGGCGCGGTTGCCGAGTGCGGCGCGTTTGACACGGGATTCGAGGTGGTTGCCGATGGTGACGATCGCGAGCACCATCACTGCGACGTCGAAGTACGGGTCGCGCCCGCCCGTGAGATAGGTGACCATCGAGTAGCCGTAGGCCGCAAGCACCGCGATGGCGATCAGCACGTCCATGTTCGGACGGCCGACACGGAGGCTGACGTAGGCCCCGCGGAAGATCGGGTAGCCGAGTCCGACGAGGATCAACGTGCTCCAGACCGCGAGCGGACCGAACACCATCGCCTCGACGGTGGTTCCGTAGAGGAAGCTCTCGGGATAGATGCCGAGATACACGGGGTAGATGAACAGCACGTAGAGCACCAACACCGGCATCATCAGAATGGCCGCGAGAACGGCGCGGTACTTGCCGAACTCGACGCGCGAGCGCAGCGAGTCGTTCTCCTCGTCGGGGCCGTGGGCCTGGTATCCGAGACGGCTCAGAGCCGTGGCGATCGCGTCGCGGTCGATCCGGTCGGGATCGTACACCACCTGGACCATCTCGGTCGCATAGCTCGCTCTGGCTTCGTGGACGCCCGCTTCCTCCTCGGCGAGCAGCTCGATGAACCCCTCGCAGGTCTGACAGTGCATCCCGTCGATCGAGAGGTAGGCGGTCTCGGCACCGTCGGGAACCTCTGGTCGGGAGTCCTCGGCCGCGACGCGGTCGCGGACGGCCGCGATCGAGAGGTCGACGTCCTCGCCGTCGTCGACGAGCCGTGCGACCTCCAGACAGCCCCGACAGCAGAACTCGCCGTCAACCTCCGTACTCGTGATCGGGTCCTCGACGGAGAGTTCACAGAGGGTACAACTGGACATCTCAGGCCATCGTCCCTGATCCGGCGAGCGGTTGGTAGTACGGGATATCGGGCAGCGGGAGCATGACGCCAAAGCGCATGAATCCCATCGCCAGCAGTACGTACCCGAGCCCAATGAACAACACGCCCAGCCCGTAGTGGACGACCTGCCGCTGGCGGGCGCTCACCGACCCGATCACCGTTCCGTAGAGGAACACGCTCGGCACGGTGCCGATCCCGAGCGCGCCGAGCGAGAGGAGGCCGTAGAGAGGCGATCCCTGCGCGAACGCGTACAGGAAGGCCGGATAGAGCAGCATGCACGGCAGGAGTCCATGTAGCGCGCCGAGGCCGAGGATGCCGACGCCGTTGACCCAGCGATCGATCCGTGTCGAGATCGCCGTGTAGCTCCGTGCGAACACCGACCCGATGCCGGTGCCGGCGATGACGCCTTCGACGGCCCCCTGGCGGTAGCCCGCCAGCCGGGTGAGTCCCATCACGAGGATCGCTGCGCCCGTGAGTACACCGACAGCGCCCTGAAACGGGCCGAGGATTCCGGCGAGACCGATCGTCCCGTACAGCAGCGCACCGGCAGCGCCGAAAACGGTTCCGATGAGCGCGTAGCTCACCGTCCGACCGAGGTTGAACAGCGTGTGCTGGCGCACTTCGTAGAGGGTGAGCGCGCCCGACCACCGGTCGTCTGACTCCATGCGCTCGACGTAGGTCGCGACGAGCGGCCCGCACATCCCGATACAGTGTGCGCCGCCGAACAGCCCGATGAGGAAGAACACCGCGAGGCCGTAGCCGGCCGTGACGCCGAGCCCACCGATTTGTGTCGGGAGCAGGCTCGTGACCGGCAAGGGCTGCATGATGCGTTCGGTACGATTCCCGCGGCGTAATGGGTTGTGGTTCGACTCGCGAATTCGAGAATCACTTTCGAGTCTGCGTCACGAAACGAGATCCCGGACGTCCGGATGGGTCGCGTGCTGGTCCAACTTCGGTGGTCGCTCCTCGGGCGTCATCCTCGCGAGCGCGTCGCGGACCCGCTGCCACGCCTCGTGACGCCGGAGGACGTACACCGGGATCGTATCGACGCCCGCGAGGGCGGCGAGTACGAGCCGGTGAAACCCCTCGGTCCAGATGATTTCTCCCTCGCGGCCGACGAGCACCATCGGCTCCAGGTCGTGGATGTAGCCGGCGTCCTCCGGCTCATCGTACACGACTCCGCGATTCGGGCGGTACCCCTCGTCGCGGATGTCCGCATACAGATCGTCGAGGGCCGGAAGAAGCCCTTCGCGTAGCTCGCCGACGCTCTCGACGCCCTTGTGTTCGCTGTCGTCCTCGATTTGCTCGATAGCGTGCCCGTAGTAGACGGTCTCTGTCCAGTCGCGTCCCTCTTCGAACCGCTGTGTCAGTCCTTCATGGATGGGTGTTTCATCGATCCGCCGACAGTTTGCCGGTCGGTCCCAGTCACCGTCGTGTACGCTGCCGAGTCCCGACCGTAGCGAGACGACAGTGAATCGCCCGACAGCGCTCGGGTCCACGTGGACGAACGTCCACGGATCGGTCGGGGCGTCGTACCGTCGCTGGTTGGCGGCGGCGTTCCACACCGTCCGGTGACGGAAGGCATCGAGCCACACCCTTCGGACTGTTCGAGGTAACGTCAAATGGATTTCGACGACAGCGATCCGTCCGACTGCGGACCCCGAAGACTCACCTGAGATGGTAGCATGCCTGGTGACAATGGAACCCTCAACGGTCGCCGTCGTCGGGGCCGGAGCGATCGGTGTGACTGCCACTGCGGAACTCGCCACACGAGGGGCGGACGTGACGTTGTACGAACGGGGATCGCTCGCGGCCGGAAGTAGTGGACGGGCCGCAGGCGTTTGCTACGACGCGTTCGCCGATCGAACCGACGCGAGAATCGCCACCCGCTCGCTGGAACGGTTTCGGGAGCTTCCGAGCGTGTTTACCGAGTTACCCTACGTCTGGCTGGCTCGGTCCGGTGACGAAAAGCGGGCAACCGCGATCCGAACGCAATCGAGACGGATGCACGAGTTGGGGCTCGACGTCTCGCTCGTCGCTCCGGACGACCTCTACGACAGGTTTCCGGGATTGGTTACCGACGACGTCGCCGTGGCGGCGATCGCACACGGGGCTGGCTACGCCGAAACCGAGAACTACGTCGAAGTGATGGCGGAACGCGCCAGGAAAAACGGTGCAGCGATTCGGACCGAAACACCGGTCGAGATCGCCACCGATCCGCTACAAGTCCCTGCGGCGGACGAGAAGCGATCGTTCGATGCAGTACTGGTCGCCGGTGGAGCCCATTCGAAACACATACTCGACACCGCTGGCGTCTCGATCCCGCTGAAGCCGTATCGAGTTCAGGCGCTCGTGACGGACCCCATTCCGACCAGCGAGACCGTGCCGATGTGCTTCGACGCCACCGGTAACTACTATTTCCGGCCGCACACGGGCGGTCTCCTCGTTGGCGACGGGACGGAACGAGTCGAGAGCGATCCCGAACACTGGCAGCGCGACGCCGACGAGGAGTTCGTCCAGCAGACACGCGAACGGATCGCTGAGCGGATCCGACCGGACGAGATCGGCGTTCGCAAGGCGTGGGCAGGACTCTGTACTGCGACCCCGGACGGCGATCCGCTGGTTGGCGAACTCCGATCGGGACTGTTCGTCGCAACGGGGTTCCACGGGCACGGATTCATGCGTGCCCCGGCACTCGGTGAGCGAATCACGGACGAGATACTCGGCGGTGACGGTGTTCGGCGGTTCGATCCGACACGGTTCGATGGCACTGAGACGTTCGAAATCGTCGCCGGGATGGATATCGAATGACGCAGTACAGCTAGCACTGTTTGGGTAATTCGCGACCGTCGTTACGGGTAAATAAAGATTTAAGAAATCGAACAAACTCGTGTCATCTGAGATCTGCATGATAGCTCCCACTAAGTTATCAGTAGGGCTCAACGGGCCATAAATACCAATCGTTTAATCTTAACACTTGATAGCAGCTAATTCCAACCGTCCGAATTACAATGTACTCCAAATATGATATCGTAACAACGAGTATGTAAAGTTACTAGTCGGTTTTATTATGGGGTGTAGTGAAGTTGGTGGTCGGTGGCGACACCCACGGTATCCGATGACACAACCAGATATAGACGATGACGGTTCGGTAGAGCAAAACAAGAAAGAAACACGGTACACCTATCAAGAAGCCACAGCACTGGGCGAGGACGCGTTTGAGGATAGTTCGGTCGATCGACGGACGTTCCTCCGAGTTGCAGCGGTAACCGGAGCTGCACTTGCCCTCCCGAGCACGGCCGCTGGCCAAGAGACGGTCGAAGCGGACGTCACCGACGACTCGATGACGGATCTGGCGGCGTTCGTCGTCAACTCGACACCCGCGGAATACGAGGCCGCGCTTGCGATCGAGTTCGCAGATAGCGGGTCACTAGAGGAGTTTTACGACGAGTACGGCGAACCTGATTGGAATATCGACGATGACAACCGTGCGCCGAAAGTGGTGACACGTGACGCTCCCAGCCCGTCTGCACACGCACACATCACGGCACAGGAACTCGAATTCGCGTTCGATGGAATCGGCGGCATCGAACACGTCGATTTCTCACCGGGTGCCAACCCGTTCTGGAAGCTGGACGAGCCGTATTCGGACGGTGTCTTTCCCGATGTCGAGGACGCACGTGACTGGATCTCACATCCAGAAGCGGGCCAGGCACTCGACCACCTCGCAGCGGAGTATCCCGACAGGGTCCGCGTCCACCGGATCGGCCAAGGACCGGGGTGGCAGAACTTCTACACGGGCGAAGAGCCCGACCCACAGGACATCTACGTCGCAGAACTAACCAACGACATCCAGGACGAGGCGTCGTTCCAAGAGAAGGACAAGGCCGTCTTCATCGTCGGTATCCATGGCAACGAGCGTGCCGGCGTCGAAGCCGGAAGTCGAATCGTCGAGGAAGCCGCCAAGGGCGAGGCTGAGGAGTTCACCAGTCTCCTCGACGATATCGTTATCGTCTGGGTCTACATCAACCCAGACGGCTGGACCGTCCGCAAGCCACAGTTCGGACCGAACCCGTACGCTAGCTTCTTCGGCTCACCCCACTATGGCCACTACCGGGGGAACGCATCGGAAGTCGACACTAACCGCCAATACCCGACGATCGGATGGGCGAATCCCGCGTTCTGGCCAGCCGATCACGGAAATGCTCCCGACGTACGCCCCGGCTACGACGTGGGATACGACGACGTCGTCCCGGACGCTCTAGCGACCGTCGGTCATCTCCGTGAATACGACAATATCGAGTATCTCTGTGATTACCACATGATGGGGTTCGCGGACACGATGGTGCTAAACCTCGAGTCCAACGCCGCGTACGAGCATGACGGTACCCACAACCTCGACGAGGTGAACAGGCGCATCGACGCGGCGATGACCGACCAGTGGGGGAGTCCAGAGGCGATCGCTGCCGACACCATCCGTGCAGGGAAGGACACCATCTTCGGCGACCCGGACAACTACGTTCCGGACGAACTGCTCGACTACGGGTCGATCTACGACTCGCTGGGCTACAACATCACCGGTGGACTGCTCGGCTGGGCGGGCCAGCCGGAAGAGTTCGGTGGCCTCGGTGCCGTCACGGTCGCCCCCGAATTGGCGATGCGGGCTTGGGTAAACTGGCGTCCGTACATCGAGCGCCACTTGGCGACGGCCTATCGACTTTCGATGCGCGAGTTCGCTGAGATGTGCGCAGCGAACACGGACGCGACGGTCGCGACGGGTGACCAGGACACCGCCTACGTGACGACCTCGGAGCTCACCCGAAAGTCGGCCGACCTATCACACACCGACGAGAGCCCCGGCAAGGGCAACGGCCGAGGGCAGGGCCGAGCGACGGAGGTCCAGACCCGACACGAGACGGTGCAACCGGGCCCGTCGGGGCGGACAGATGTCTCCTCGCAGAGGCAGACACATTCCCTCGCCGTGGAACTCCACGACAATGGGGTTGAGGAGGGGGTCGTGAAACTGGTCAATCCAGGTGGGCAGGTCGTTCGGACTATCGACCTCGCCGAGACGGACGATCAGAGCTTCTACGTCCCGGGACCGGCAGACGGCGACTGGTCGGTCGAGTTCGATGGTGACGGAGAAGTTGGGGCCGACTTCGTTACCATCGAAAGCGAGGAGGAACACCCCGACCCAGAGGAGGCCTTCGGGTACTCTCAGGAGGAGTACGTTGTCAATCCGATGCAGTTCTTCGCCGATCTCGCACCAAATCTGGAATCCGGGAGCATGGAGGGATTGCGGGTCCACGATGTCCGGATCGGCCGCCTGATGCGCGGCAACTCCGGCAAGCGTCACTTCGACAAACTCGTCGTCTCCCATGATGTCGGTCGTAACGACGACGAGTACATCGCGGAGATCGAGGAGTTCGTCGAGGCAGGTGGTGACCTCGTGTTGACGGACACGGGTTTGTATCTCCTCGACGAGCTCGACGTGGGCGACGCCGAAGCAATCTCTGCAGCGGACATCCAGACCGTCGAAGTCGGGATTGCTAATCTGATCGATCGGAACTTCGACCAATACCTCCTCGATGACATCAGACCGCTCCAGCGCGAGATGTGGAAGAGCCCGCAGGTCGGGTATGTTCCCAATACGAACGACCAACCAGCGACGATTATTGACGACGAAGCCTTCACGGCTGCCGGCGGGGATATCGCCGGGCGGATGCGAGGTGTCGAGGGATCGGGACAGAGTGAGGAGGGCGTTGCAGCCGGGTCACTCCAGGCTGGTGCTGCGGAAATCAACCTCCTCGGCTCGGTCCTCCCACCGGCGAACCAGCGTGAGCTACACCCGTTCGGGATGGCCGACTACGCCGTTTCCTTCATGGGCCACACGATGATCTGCAACGCGCTCGGATTCCAGCAGCGCCGGTTCTACGAGGGTGACCTCGTCGGCACGTGGGGCGAGGTCCGGTAGCTCCGAGTTCACGCCTCGAGTGGATTTTACGATTTTCCACGTTCGACTCAGCGAACTTGATTCGGCAGACCTTGCGTGCGTAGCCGTTCCACGATGATCTCTTTATCGAATGACTTCTCAGTGGGCTCTGTCATACCGGTCTAACCGATAAATGGCGGCGAAAAGTCGATCCAATGTCGGACAAAGAAAACGCCGTGGTGAAGGCACCCTCTAAATCGATTGGGCGGGAGCTGGCAGAGATACGGTAGTTCTGAACGACGGTGCTGACTACAGAGCACGTATCTTGCATGGGTTCACCAAAGGTGGGCCGCTCGGATGTCTCACCACCCGTTTACCAGGATCAGTTTCCTATTTCGCACCCAATAGTCACAGTTTCGGACGAATTACCGAATGAGACGCTCGATTTCGCACATCGAATCGGAACATACGATTGATTGATATGTGGGGGAGATGATGACGATTTTTCTCGGCGTACACCCAGGTACAGTTGCGTGGAATGTGGTCTCAACCTGCTCTGACATGTCTCTTTCTGTAATGGGTTATGTCGGATTTTGATACGGTATCTTTATTAGACGTCAGAAATATAGTAAGTATCACACTACATGAAGAGAAGGCCACAGCTTTGTGTTCTCGTGGCAGTCTCTCTGATGGTTCTGATAATTGGCCACACGGCGGCCGCTGATGTTGCTGTCTCACCAACGAGTAAAGAAGCACCTGTAAGTGATCATCCGGGTCAACGCTCGCTCGACGTTGAAGTATCGTCCGACGGCGAGGCTCTCGACAACACGGCAGTTACGATCATCAACGACAAGACCAAGGACCAGGTCTTCAGCGGATTCACCGACAGCGCTGGACAGGTCAACGTCACGCTGCCTCAGGGCAAATACACCGTTGTTGCTCAGGGCAAGTCGAAGCAGACCAACCTGAACAAGGACCAAACCGTTGGCTTCGAACTCAACGGCGACGAGCGGCCTAAAGGATGATCACTTTCCGTCTTTTCTCCAAATCGATTTTCGGAATCTCGCCAAATTGACCGGATCCGTTACAGAATAGTTGATCTACTCATCATTGGTTGATAAGAGATACTATCGGTTACAATTGCTCTATACCAGCAGATATCGGCTCAGTGGATTCATCGTGACCCTCTTGCTGGCTACAGTCTCTCCATCTCGCACACCGATTCTATCAGAAAGCGAGCCGTTCTCGGACTCCCGCAACAAAGAGCCCATCAATCGACGGTTGGCGCACCACTACCTTCTCCACAAACAATCCGTTTTCTTGCTTTCCTGCGGAGTGTTCTGACAGCGACGAGATCAGCCGGATCGCCGTCGTATCGACTTCCCTACCGAGTCACAGTACACCTCTCTGGCCACAACGCCCGGGCTGAGCCTGAGCGCCGCAACAGGACTGAATCAGGTGCTTGCGACGATCAAGTTCGTCCGAACGATGTCTATGCGCTGCTTTCGGGAATCACGTTGTAAGGAGAACCGCCGCGTGTAGCCTCTCGTATCTTCACCTTGTCGCCAGAACCACTTAAACGCCGAGCCACGAGTACGCTACGTCGGACTCGTCCGGATGTTGAACGTCTTCTGGATGAACTGACGCGAGGTGACCGAGCAGATCATGTACCAGAGCAGCTATGCCTGCATCGGTCCGATGACTTTCGCGGTCCACGCAATTCGGCCAAGGATCGGGAACACCATCGCTGTTGGCGTCACCGCTTGAGCGGGCGAGAGCATCAGCCAGTAGAGCCAGAGGAGTACTGGCACCGTGAACAGCATCGTCCACGCCAACGGACGAAGCAGCCGGATGAACCCTCCTAATTGGTCGGTTATCACAGCCATCTGTTCTTCCTACATTCGTTCGACAGCGTCCTCGTCACCACGCTCTTTGGCGTCTTTCAGTCGCTCGCTGATGGCACTCATCCGCTCTTGGCGCTCGCCCATCCGTTCGTAGTCCATCATCCGCGACTGGATGCCGATCGAAACGAGGCCCGTCCCTGCTGCCAGTACCAACACCACGAGATAGAACGGTAGTATTGCCTCCAGTGGCGCGAGGGGGGCATCGACCAGCGGCCCGACTGAGTCACGGATGACGGGAAGCCGATAGCCGAGAGCGAGACCAACTGCGCCAACTCCTGCCATTTTGTCGGATACCGACCACCCTGTGTCCTCGTTCTGTGCTGCTGTTGGGGCCCTCCGTGTTCTCTAGTGCTTCGGTGACTGCGACTGGGCCATCGATGACGAACCGGTCGCCTGCCTCGATCAGTACGCCTGTTCCGAGGAGACGACCCCACTACGCATCAGCGATGTCGGCGTTGACATCGCTCCACGCGACGGTTCCGTCACCGGATTCTGCAACATCGAGCACGACGGCCAACGAACCAGCTAGTTCGTCATCTCGACCGATGAGTGCATGGAGTTCCTCGGTGTTCTCCACCATTGATAGATATCATTGTGTCGTTGTGACGAATTCCGGTCGGTTTCCGTCATCATTCTGACCCCATCAGCCACCTCCCAGCACCGTGGGACTGAACGTCTGGACGGCAGAAACCAGCCGAGTATTCAGTCGTCAACCCAACCAGCGGCCTCATCGCAATCGTCAAGCGCCGTGAAATTTCGACCCCGAGCCACCTGCGAACGTCCGGTCGACGGACAGCACTTTGAACACAACCCCACGCAACGTCAACACCACTAACGGGCTGAATCGGGCCACACGACCGAGGTCTGAAACGAGTTCGACATCTACACGAGGACACCAAGGTCGCGGTGCTCTCCACACATCAGGCACGCGCCCGCAGATGGAGCCGGTGTTGTTCACGCGTCCACCCCCTGTGAGGCTGCCGCTGGATGCCTCTTAGGATTTATACAACGGGCATGTGGGTTTGAAGTAGAGTGCCGTCTCCCGAATTCGAACAGATGCCAGACGTTCCGGGCATGTGGCTCACTCCGTTCGCCATTCCGGGGCTGCGACTGGCGTGCTCGAATCGGGTCGGGAGCATTTTCACTGCTCTCGTTGGTCGCAGGAAAATGCCGCCTCCCCGATTTGAACGGGGGACAGCTCGATCTTCAGTCGAGTGCTCTCCCAGTCTGAGCTAAGGCGGCCCGTCCGGATCGACGCCGAGCGACTGAAAAAGGGTTTCGGAATCCCGGTCAGTGAACAAAGAGATCGGCCACGTCGAACTCGGTCCCACAGTCCTCACAGACGTAGCCGAGTCCGTCCTCGGTCGTCACGTGACCGCCACACTCGGGACACGTCGATCCGGAGATCATCGTATCGTCCACGAAGCCGAGTGCTAAAGGCCTTTGCCGTCCGCCGAACCTGGCCGAATGGCGGGAGCCTTTCACCGCTCAGCACCAACGGCGGGTATGTCGACTGGCCGTGCCCTGTTGCTCCTCGGAACGATCGCTACGCTGGTGTTCACTGCCGGCATCCTCATCGTCGCCCTGCTCAGCTAGTGGGATGATCGTTCGACGGGCCGGGAACGCCACCGCCAAACCTGACGACAGACGGGTGTTTGCTCGGGCACGATCCTGTGCCATCGCTCTGGTCGTGTAAGCTCATCCAGCGCTGGAGGCGACGTGGGGGGTGGGTGGAGCTACTCTTCTCGTAGGCTCGGGTGTGTGCGTTGCTCGTCCGGATGGGGTTCGGCGACGTACTCTCGTATCGTCTCTCGCGATTCGTCCTCCCGTCGTCGGCGCTCTCGATCGTCGATCTCTTCACAGCCGGGCGGCAGGTCCCGCCCGCGGTCGGTGAAGTAGCCGTCCGGGGCGACCCAGTCGTGGTAGAACGGCCGATCGTCGTCCTCCAGTAGCGTGACGGCAACCTCGGCACCGTGGCCGGCGTTCACGATCGCTTGATGGGGTTTCTCGGCGAGTCGTCCGGCGGCGTACAGCCCCTCTACGCCGGTTCGGCCTCGTTCGTCCGTATCGACGTACGTCTTCCCGCGATCGATGATTCCGATGTCCTCGATACCCGCGAGGTAATCGGTGGTGTTCTTCGTCGCGGCGATCACGTACTCGGTGTGATAGCGATCCCCGCCGGCTGTTTCGACGGCGAACCCCTCGGACGTCGTCTCGACGACTGTCACTTCCGTCTGTTGGCGGTCACAACCGCCGTTGTCGGCCTGCTCCTGCATCATCTCCAGCAGGAGGCGGGCGTTGATGCCGGCGGGAAAGCCTGGATAGTTTTCGAGGTGAGCGTTTCGTCGGAGGAGTGACTCGCCGGCGTCGATAATGAGTGTATTGAGGCCGTGTCGAGCGGTGAAGGTTCCCGCCGATAGACCGGCCACACCTCCACCGACGATGACGACGCCGTACGCGCTGTGGTGGTCCGATTCAGTTGTCATGGTCGTTGATCGAGGGTTTCTGCGTGCTCACGGATGAGATCGTCGTCGAGGTGGGTTAGTAACTGCCGTTGTCCGTCCCGGTCGCGTCGACGGCGTTCCTCGGTGTCGATACACCGACCCAGAAACTCCGTTTTGAGATCGGTGCGAGCAGCGTCGACCGTCGTCTTGTCGAGGTCGTGCTCCTCGGGAAGCATCTCGTCGTCGAACCACTCGTCGACGTGCTCGTCCCAGCCGTCGCCGCCGTAGCGTCCATCATGGACGACCCAGTCGACGTAGCGGTCACCGACCGCCGGCCAGTAGCGCTCGCTCATGTCGTCGCGGGCGAGTGCGAGACCAGCCCGGGCTCCATGGCCGGCGTTGACGCCGACCTGGTGGACTGTCTCGTCGCTCATCCAGCCCGCAACATACAGTCCGTCGACGTTCGTTCGCCCTCCCTCGGTGGGCGCGAACGGATCGGGACTCGGGAGTTCCTCTGCGAGCCGATCGAGGACTTCGGCGTCGTAGGCGGCCGCGATGACGACCCGGTCAGCGACGACTGGTTGGTCGGTCGTCTCGACGACGAAGCCGGACGCGTCGTGGCGATCGACTGCCGTAACGCGCTCGTCGACCATCGTGGCTCCCTCGTGAGTGGCGTGTGCCCGCCCGAGTTCGAGGAAGCGGTCGGGAGCGATTCCGCCCGGGAATCCGAGATAGTTCTCGATGTGAGCGCACTGGGTGATCGCGGCTTTCCCGCCGTCAAAGACGACGGTGTCGAGTCCATACCGAGCAGTGAACACCGCTGCGGCCAGGCCCGCAGCACCACCCCCAGCGACGGCAACGTCGTGATCGACTGGAGAGGACGAATCGTTCGCCGGCGTTTCCTCCGGAAGCGTGGTCATCTTACTGGTTACCTTTGACGATGTCCGCGACGCGCTGCCGGTCGAACAGCTTCTCGTCGGTCGGGAACGCCTCGGAATACTGCTGTTGAGCGAGCAACTCGGTCTGGAACAGGTTCGTGATCGGCCCCTGCTCGCCGGTACCGCCTTTGAACACCCGATCGTTTTGTACGGCCGTCAGCTGTTGGCCGACTGAATCCTGTTTCATGGGTTCGAAGTACTGGTTTCGAAACTCCTCGTCGGAGTTGAGCACACCCCAGTGAATGAATATCTGCTTCGGGTCGACCTCCAGCAGTGTCTCGTAGTCGATCATCCCGTTCTCACCGGTGTCCACGCCCGCGAACGCGTTCCGAACACCGACGTCGCGGTAGTGTTTCATCTCGTAGCCCTTCGCGGTGGGGTCGATGGCGTAAAATTTCCCCTTCGAGGGATCGGACCCACCGTTGAGCAATCCGATCTTCGGGCGCTCTCTTTCCGGCGGGAGTCGGGAACGGACCTTCTTCCGAAACTCCTCGTGGAGCGCGGCGAACGCCTCGTAGCGTTCCTCGCGCTTGAACACCTTCGCCACCTTCTCGAAGGCCTCGTACAGCGTGTAGAACTCGTAGGGTTCGCCCCACGATTCGTCGCGCTTGCGGCGAATAAAATTCCCGAAGAAGGGCGCGACGTTCTCTCCGATCTCTTCGACATCCCCTTCTTTCCAGTCGAAGTAGATGGCCGGGAGGTTCGGGTCCATCAGATGGAGGTCCGCATCGACCTCGTAGAAGATCTCCTTGTCGATGCTCTCGCCGTTCGCCCGGATGTTCGCCATCGAGTCGGTGTCGAGCGAAAACCCCGGCAGTTCGTCGTAGTACAGTTCCTTCAGCACCGCCAGTCCCTCCGAAGGGCGATCGATACCGGCGAGTCCGTCGCCCATCCCGAGTGCGATACCCATCTCTCCATAGCCCTCCTTGTAACAGGCCCACCGCTCGGGCACCGACTCGAATGCGACGTCACCCATCGGGGCCATCGTCACCGAGTACGAGCTTTCTCCGCCGCCGCTCGTCGCGTTTTCGCTCTCAGAGTCGGACGAGCCAGCCGTTTCTCCTCCGCTGGTGGTCGTATTGCTACTGTCGGAGCCAGTCGAACCGTTTGCGCCCGTACCGGAACCACTCCCGCCGGTACATCCTGCGAGCAGGCCGCCGGCGATGACTGCGCCGCCGTACTTCACGCAGTCGCGCCGCGTCTGTCCCTCACGCACCGCGGACTCGTCTTCCATGCGGCTTAGGCTTGCCTAAAACTACTTAGCCATTCCGATTTTTCGGATAGCCAAAAACGACACAAAATTCAGTACGGTGCACCACACTGCGGGCACATCGGTGGACCACCCTCGGGGAGTGTCAGTCCACAGTGGGGGCACCCGTCGCCGTCGGGTGCCGTGATCTCCGACACAGCCTCGTCGGTCGTTTCCCGTATCGCGTCGATGCTGCCGATCCCGTTGTCCGTCTCGGGCTGTTCGTTCCCGTTGTCGGGTCCGTTGAGCGTGAGGGCGAAGCGGACTCGCTTGGCGACGAATGGCTCTCCGTCGTCGCCCAGTTCCGCGAGTGGCTCCGAGAGCGACACGTCGGCTTCCGAGTGTGTGAGCAGGCCGAGTGCCTCGGCAGCCCGTCCCTGGACGTGGGCATTCTCGTCGGCCAGCCGTGCGCCGAGCGCGTCGCTCGCTTCGGCGAGCCGTCGGGGGTGCTCACAGCCGACGACCGTCAGCGCCGTACTCAGATGGTAGCGCACGAGGACGTTCTCGTCGTCGAGGTGGTCGGCGAGGGCCGGAACGTGGTGTCTGAGTCTCTCCGGATCGCCCAGCGCGACGTGTTCGAGGGTCTTCGCCAGTTTCTCCTTCACCTCGGATTCGTCGAACGACAACCCGATCCTGAGGTCCGCCAGTAACTCGGGTGAGACAACGATGTCGGGATGTTCGAGCGCCGCGTACCCCAGCGCCTCCGCCGAGCGGGCGCGAACGTAGTAGAACTCCTCCTCGTCGGCCAACCGATCGGCGAGCGCCGGCACCATCGGAACGACCGCTTCGGGGACGGCCTCCGCGACGGCGACGAACAGCTTTGTGGTGGTCAGCCGCACCGAGCGCTCGGCGTCTTCGAGCAGCGCTTCGCATGCCGGGAGGGCTGGCTCTACTGGAGCTGGATCATCGGTCACGGCGGCTTTCAGCGATCGAAGACACGCTTTGCGAGTCTCGACTGACGCCGACGGGAGGGTCTCGACGAGCGCTGCGACTTCCGTGCCATCGCTCCGCTCTAACGCTTCGTCGACCGCCGCTTGCAGTGACGAATCCGGTCCTGCATCACCCATCGTAAATCATCTCTCGTTGTTGCGGATACGCGCGGGTTCGAGCACGGAGATGAAAACAGTTGTCCACGGGTTCGTGGAGTGACTGATGCTCTCTGGCGTTCGGAACCCGTCTATTCATTCGTCGAAACCAAATCGCTCGCTGTCTCTATTTCCGACCGCGATCCGATGAGTGCGACAGCAGAAAACGAATGGGTTCGGGCGGCGTTGGAACCACGGTCGTTCCGCTTCGCTTCACTCCCTGATTCAAATCCGCCATCACCACTTCGACGGCGCTGACGACTCGCTCCGCTCGTCGTATTGTGTCGTCAGAAGATGGGTTCGGGCGGATTTGAACCGCCGGCCTCCTCCATGTCAAGGAGGTGTCATAACCAGCCTAGACCACGAACCCGTCGAGTGCGTACCCCGATATCGCATACGGATGCAATTGAACGTTTCGGAACGAGCGCCCGGCGGCGGTCGCTCGTCCGGCTTGCAGCCGGTACGGTTAAGTAGATGTACGATCTTGTCCATTACAACGCGGAACCGTACATTAGCGATCCACAATGCAAGAGTACATCGAGCGTGCGACCGACGGCGAGGACCTCTCGTTTGCAGACGCGCGTGCGGCGAGTACGGCGGTGTTCGAGGGGGCGAGCGACGCACAGATCGGGGGCTTGCTCACGGCGCTGCGGACGAAAGGCGAGACTGAGACCGAGATCGCGGGCTTCGCGGCGGGGATGCGCGGTGCCGCCCGCACTATCGATCCCGACTGCCGGCCCGTGGTCGACACCTGCGGGACGGGCGGCGACGCCCACGACACGATCAACGTCTCGACCACGAGCGCGGTCGTCGCCGCTGGCGCGGGCGTGAACGTCGCCAAGCACGGCAACTACTCGGTGTCGTCGTCGTCGGGCAGCGCCGACGTCTTCGACGAACTCGGCGTGACGATCGACGCCGAACCCGGTGAAGTCGAACGTTCGATCGAGGAGCGTGGGATCGGATTCATGCTCGCGCCGGTGTTCCATCCTGCGATGAAAGCGGTCATCGGCCCACGGAAGGAGCTCGGGATACGGACACTCTTCAACGTGCTCGGGCCGCTGACGAACCCGGCGGGCGCGGACGCCCAGGTCGTCGGCGTCTACGATCCCGACCTCGTTCCGGTGCTCGCCCGTGCGCTCGCCCAGCTGGACGTCGAACGCGCGCTCGTGGTTCACGGTGGCGGGATGGACGAGATCTGTGTCCACGACGAAACCACTGTCGCCGAGGTTCGGGGCGAGGTGATCGAGGAGTACACGATTTCGCCCGACGATCTCGGCCTCGCGACGTACGAACTCGATGCGGTCGCCGGCGGTACGCCCGCCGCAAACGCCCGCGATCTCGAAGGGATCGTCACCGGCGACGTCGGCGGCGCGAAGCGCGACATCGTGCTCGCGAACGCCGGCGCGGCGATCTACGTCGCCGGCGCTGCCGACTCACTCATGGCGGGCGTCGAGCGCGCCCGTGAGGCTATCGACGCGGGGCACGCGGCCGAGAAGCTCGCCGCGCTCCGGACCACCGACGAGGCGATTGCGGGCGAGACCGCATGACCCGCGTGAAGATCTGCGGGCTGACCCGCGAATCCGACCTCGACGCCGCCATCGAGGCCGGCGCGGACATGGTTGGGTTCGTCTGTGGCGTGCCGATCGAGACGCCGCGCGAACTCGCGCCCGCCCGCACCGCCGGACTCGTCGAACGTGTTCCGGAAGGAGTCACGAGCGTACTCGTCACGATGCCCGAAACGCCCGGTGCGGGAGTCGAACTCGCTGAACGGGTCGATCCCGACGCGATCCAGGTTCATGACTGCTCGCCCGACGAGGTGGCGGCGCTCGCCGACCGCACCGACGCCCGGGTGCTGGCTGGCGTCGATGCGGCCAGCGACGACCTCGACCAGTACGCGACGGTCGCCGACGCGCTCGTGCTCGACTCGACCGACGAACAGGGGGCCGGTGGGACGGGCGAAACCCACGACTGGGATCGTGCCCGGACGGTCGTCACCGACCTCGACGTTCCGGTGTTGCTTGCGGGCGGCCTCACGCCCGAGAACGTCGCCGATGCAGTTCGAACGGTCGATCCCTTCGGCGTGGACGTTTCGAGCGGAACGGAACGGAGCGGGGGCGTGAAAGACCACACAGCGATCCGGCAGTTCGTCGATCAGGCGACTGCCTCGCAGCCGGTGACGACATGAGCGAAGACGGACTATCCCTCGACCGCGAGGAGTTCGTCTCCCTCGCCGAGGACGCCGACCGACCGGCGGTCGTCCGAACGACGGTCGATCTCGATGTCGACGTCGAGCCGCTGGCGGCGTACGCGGCGCTCGCGGATGCGTCGGACGCGGCACATACCTTTCTCCTCGAAAGCGGCGAGAAGCTCGCGTCGAGCGATCCCGACGGCGCGTTCGCCCCCGCCGACGAGGAACGCCACGCGCGCTACTCGTTCGTCGGGTACGACCCGGCGGCCGCCGTCACTCTCGATCCCGACGGAACCGCGGTCGACGTGTTCGACGCGCGATACGCGGACCTCGTCGATCCCGGTGGGGGTGACGTGCTCGACCGGCTCCGGGACGCGCTGTCGGACGTCGAGCGCGTGAACTTCCCCGCGACCGACCGCCAGCAGCTCGACGGCGGCCTCGTGGGCTTTCTGGCCTACGACGCGGTGTACGATCTCCATCTCGACGAGGTGGGCGTCGAGCGGCCCGACTCGCGGATGCCCGACGCGCAGTTCGTCCTGACCACGAAGACCCTCGCGTTCGATCACGCCGCCGACGCGGTGTCGCTGGTGTGCACCCCGCTCGTCCGGCCAGGCGACGATGCAGGCACGGTCCACGACGCCCTCGTGCGCGAAGCCGAGCTGGTCCGCGGGGTCCTCGACGATGCGACGGTCGATCCGGGTGGGTTCGTCCGCGAGCAGGAAACTGCGGGGTCGCGCGAGACGTACGAGGCGGCGGTGGAGCGCGGGAAGGAGCATGTCCTCGACGGCGACAGCTATCAGGTGGTGCTCTCGCGTGCCCGCGAACTCGTCGGCGAGGTCGACCCGCGCGGGCTGTACGCCGCGCTCCGCGATATCAATCCCTCGCCGTACATGTACCTCCTCGAATACGGCGATCGATCGGTGGTGGGTGCGAGTCCCGAGACCCTGGTTTCCGTCAGGGGCGACGAAGTGGTCTCGAACCCGCTCGCCGGTACTTGTCCGCGGGGCGCGAGTCCGGTCGAGGACCGCCGGCTCGCTGGCGAGCTGCTCGCCGACGAGAAAGAGCGCGCCGAGCACACCATGCTGGTCGACCTCGCGCGCAACGATGTCCGTCGAGTCAGCGAACCGGGCTCGGTACGCGTCGCGGAGTTCATGACCGTCCTCAAATATTCCCATGTGCAGCACATCGAGTCGACTGTTACGGGGAGGCTCGCCGAGGGGACGGACGCGTTCGACGCGACGCGCGCGGCGTTTCCGATGGGGACGCTCTCGGGCGCGCCGAAGATCCGGGCGATGGAGATCATCGACGCCCTCGAAACCTCCTCGCGGGGCCTCTACGGTGGCGGCGTCGGCTACTTCTCGTGGGACGGCGACGCCGACATCGCGATCGTGATCCGCACCGCGCTGATCGATCACGCACCGGATGAACACGTGGCCAGCGAGGGAACCACGGCGGACCGCATCACCGTGCGAGCGGGTGCGGGGATCGTCGCCGACTCCGATCCCACGAGCGAGTACGAGGAAACCGAGCGCAAGATGGACGGCGTGCTCGCCGCACTCGACCGAATCGAGCAGCCCGCGGACGCGACGCCACCGCCGGAGGTGAGCCGATGAGCGAGCCCGCCCATCGCCCCCACGAGGCGGGCCACCCGGCCGGCGACGACGCCGATCGACCGCGCGTGCTGTTCGTCGACAACTTCGATTCGTTCACCTACAACCTCGTGGAGTACGTGAGCGAGTACGCCGAAACCGAAGTCGTCCGGAACACCGCCTCGCTCGCGGATGTCCAGGCCGCCGATCCGGACGCGATCGTGATCAGTCCCGGGCCTGGCCACCCCGAAAACGACCGCGACGTGGGCGTCACGCTCGACGTGCTCCGCGAAGTGAGTCCGGACGTTCCGACGCTTGGCGTCTGTCTCGGCCTCGAAGCCGCGGTGTACGCCTACGGCGGGGCGGTCGGGCGCGCGCCGGAACCCGTCCACGGTAAGGCGTTCGCGATCGACCACGACGGCCGAGGCGTCTTTGCGGGGCTGGAGCAGGGCTTTCGCGCCGGCCGGTATCACTCCCTCGTCGCCACCGAAATCCCCGACTGCTTCGCCGTGACCGCACACACGGACGACGACCTCGTGATGGGCGTGCGCCACTGCGAGCACCCGATCGAGTGTGTCCAGTTCCATCCCGAAAGCGTTCTCACCGGCGTCGGCCACGACGTGATCCGGAACTTTCTCAACGGAATCGAGCCTGGTGTCGAGTACGCAGTCGTCGACGATTGAACCCGCGCGGACGGTTCCAGACGAAAACCCCCTCTCGCTTCGCGTGGATTTCCGCGCTCCCTCCCGTGATTCGGTCGAGACGACAACTACTTTCACTCCGGTCTACCTACCGTTATAAGACTGCCAGACGCACGTCAATACCGTAACTCGGCGTGTCTCATCAGACTCGCACGAACAGCCATCACGCCAGCGACCCGACCCGAAACGATGCCGACCGAAGACCGATGCCGAAGCGTTGATGACCCTCGCTTCGGTAGGAGATCGCCGCTACAAATGACTGGTACACCCCCCTCTCACGATCCGCGTATCGCCTGTCGAACGACTGTTCTCGGCCGGGAGGCGGACGCGTGAGTCGCGCGAACCGCTCGGCCGACGAGGTCACGCTGCCGGTGAAGCGCACCGACGGTGACACCCTCGAAGAGCGACTGACCGCCAACGCCTACGACAACATCCTGCCCGCGCGCTATCTCCGGAAGGATGCCGACGGTGAGCTCGTCGAGACCCAGGAGGACCTCTTCGAGCGCGTGGCGCGCAACGTCGCACTCGCGGAAGCGGTGTTCGAGGCCGGACGCCAGGACACCGAGATCACCGTCACGCCCGAGCAGCTGAAACCCGACCACCCACGGCGAGACGATCTCGCGAGCGAAGTGTTCGGGAAGGGAACCACCGCTGACGACGACGCCGAAACCACCCTCTCGGCGTACAACGTCAACAAGTTCGCCTACGAGACGGTGGTTCCCGACCTTCCCGAGGAGATCCGCGAGCACGTCGAAGCAACCGCCGACGCGTTCCAGGATTCGATGGAGGACCTCTCCTTCATGCCGAACTCGCCGACGCTGATGAACGCTGGCGACGAACTCCAGCAGCTCTCGGCGTGTTTCGTCGACTCGCCAGGCGACGACATCGACGACATCCACGAGACCGCGAAGGAGGCCGCCCAGGTGTTCCAGTCCGGCGGTGGGATGGGGTACGCGTTCTGGAAACTCCGACCGTACGGCGACGCCGTCGGGAGCACGGGCGGGATCGCGTCGGGACCGATCACGTTCATGCGGACGTACGACCAGATGTGCGAGACGATCGCCCAGGGCGGCGCGCGCCGTGGCGCACAGATGGGCGTGATGCGCGTCAGCCACCCCGACGTCATCCAGTTCATCCACGCGAAGAACAAGGACGTCTCGCTCGCGCACTCGCTCCGGCTGAACGACCCCGACGACTTCACCCATACCCAGTTCGTCGACGCGCTGGAGGAAGCCCGCGAGCTCATCGACGACGAGGGCAGAGTCCCCGAACACCTCCGGAACGCCGTCGAGGGCCACCTCTCTAACTTCAACATCTCGGTGGGCGTGACCGACGACTTCATGGACGCGCTCGAAGAGGGCGGCGAGTTCACGTTCACCAATCCTCGGACCGAGGAGCCGCACATCGCCACCGCCGAAACCAAGGAACTCTACGACTGCTACGGCCTCGGCGAGCACGTCGAGGTCGGCGAGGAACTCTCGATCCCCGCGGCCGACCTCTGGGAGCACATCGTCGACGGGGCCTACCAGAACGGCGAGCCTGGCGTGATCTACCTCGAACGGGTGAACAAGGAACACTCCTTCGACGTCGAGGAGCACCCCGACCACGAGATCCTCGCGACGAACCCCTGTGGCGAGCAGCCGTTGGAGGAGTACGAGGCCTGTAACCTCGGTCACATCAATCTCTCGACGCTCGCCGCAAGCGATGCGCCGGACTGGCGGGTCTGGTCCGACGAGCACGCCGCCGAGTACGACACACAGGAAGCGGCGATCGAGGCCTACCTAAAGGAAGCCATCGACGTCGAGGCGTTCGACCGTCGGATCGAACTCGGGACGCGGTTCCTCGAAAACGTCGTCACGATGAGCGACTTCCCGGTCGAGAAGATCGAGCAGAAGGTCCGGGAAATGCGCAAGATCGGGCTCGGGATCATGGGGCTCGCCCAGCTGTACATCCAGCTCGGCGTGCGCTACGGCTCCGAGGAGGGCAACGAGATCGCGCGCCAGCTCATGCGCCACATCAACCACGGCTCGAAGCACGCCTCCCACGAACTCGCCGAACAGCGCGGGAGCTTCGAGGACTGGGAGGACTCGAAGTACGCCGATCCCACCGCGTACCGCGAGTGGTTCGAGGCCCAGACCGGCGAGTCGGCCGACGACTGGGCCGACGGGTTCCCGATTCGGAACCACAACACGACGACCATCGCCCCGACCGGCACGACCTCAATGGTCGGCAACACTACCGGGGGCTGCGAGCCCATTTACAACGTCGCCTACTACAAGAACGTCTCCGACGACGTCCAGGGCGACGAGATGCTGGTGGAGTTCGACGACTACTTCCTCCGAGTGCTGGAGGCCAACGACATCGATGTCGACGCCGTGAAGCGAGAGGCCCAAGAGCAGATGGGAGACAACGAATTCGACGGCGTCGAAGGGCTCGACAGCGTGCCCGACGCCATCGGCGAGCTGTTTGTCGTGACCTCGGACCTCTCGGGCATCGAGCACGCGGGTGTGCAGGTGGCGTGTCAGGCGGGCGTCGACTCGGCGATCTCGAAGACCTGCAACTTCCCGAACTCCGCGAGCAAGGAAGACATGGACGAGGTGTACCGATACATCTACGACAACGGTGGAAAGGGCGTCACGGTTTATCGGGACGGCACGCGCTCGAAGCAGGTCCTCACGACCCGGGCGGACAACGCCGAGTTCGCCGACGAGGGCGAAGCCGCGGCGGTCCTCGTCGAGCAGATCGAGGAAGTGTTCGGCGGGATCGAGGGCTTCCTCGACAACGAGGACGTCCGCGCGGCGCTCGACGCCGACCTCGCATCGGTGGTCGACACCGAGCCGGTCTACGCCGCGAAACAGCCCCGGCCCGACGTGCTCCACGGCGTGACCCAGCGCGTCGATACCGGCTACGGCAAGCTCTACGTCAACATCAACGAGGACGACCAGGGACGGCCGTTCGAGCTGTTCGCCAACATCGGCCACTCCGGTGGGTTCACGAACTCCTTCACCGAGGCGCTCGCGAAGGTCATCTCGACCGCGCTCCGATCGGGCGTCGACCCTGGGGAGATCGTCGACGAACTTGACGGTACGCGGAGCCCGAAGGTGGCGTGGGACAAGGGCGAGCAGATCCAATCCATTCCGGACGCCATCGGTACCGCGATGCGGCGGTATCTCGACGGTGAGATCGAGAAGACCTACCCCCAGCAGCGCAACTTGGACGAGATCGCGAGTGAAGAAACCGAGAGTGGGACGACTGGAGACGCAGCGACCGAACCCGACGGTGGTACGCGGGCTGACGCGGCCGGCGGACCGGAAGCCGATACCGATCGGTCGACGGGCGACGTGCAGGCGATGATCGACAGCGGCGAGAGCCCCGAGTGTCCCTCGTGTGGCTCGCTGTCGCTCTACTACTCCGAAGGCTGCAAGACCTGCGAATCGTGTGGCTGGTCGGAATGCTGAACTGACGCGAGGAATCGCTCCGAAGCAGTTCGGACGAATCGATTACTTCTCGATCGTCTTCGAGACCCAGCCCATCGAGCCGCTCGGGAACCGTCCGGTTTCTTTCTTCGGCTGAAGAGTGCCAGTGCCGTCGACCGCGCGGACGACGACCTCGTGTTGCTCACCGGGCTCGTCGTAGTCGTACCGCCACTGCCGCCAGACGTCGCCGCCGAGGTTCGGTGTCAGGACCGGGGAGAGCTCCGCGTCGTTCCACGAACTCCCGCCGTCGGTCGAGACCTCGACGCGCTCGATTCCTTGGACGCCGGCGTTCGCGTGGCCGGCGACCGTGATCCGCCCGTCCGCACGGTTCGTCGCATGGAGCTTCGCGACCGTGTGCACTGGCCCAGTACCCTTCCAGCCCTTCTTCTCCCAGAACCCCTTGGCAGGTCGATCGAGGATCTCGAGCTCGTCGATCCACTTGACGTTGATCTCGCCCCAGTGGCCGGGGATCAGCGCGCGCACGGGGTAGCCGTGAGCGCGCGGGAGCACCTCGCCGTCCATCCCGTAGGCGAGAAAGCCAGTCCGGAGCGCCTCGACGGGAAACTCCTCGTAGTAGCCGTCGACCGATCGGGCCATTACGAACTTCCCCTGGAGGTCCACGCCGTCGAGCACGCGCTCCATCGGGACGCCGGTCCAGAGGGCGTTGTCCATCTTGTTCCCGTTGCGCGGGTCGCTGACACACCGTAGCGTCATGAACCGGTGCTCCGAGCCCATCGACGTGATCTCGTCGTAATCGAACGTGTGTTCGCCGTCGACCGCGCCCGTGATCGAGAGCGTCCAGTCGTCGGCGTTCACGTCGGGATTGGGGTTCGCGGTGTCGACCACGTAGAAGTCGTCGCCGCTGACGAGCTCTTCGAGGCCCTCGATGGCGAACGACGCCGCTTCGGCGTCGGCGAGGAGGTCGTCGGTCGATTTCGGCTGTGCGTCAGCACTGCTGTTACCCTCCTCGACAGTATCCGATCCGCCACCGTCAGCGCCGCCGTTCGTGTCGTTGCCAGCGTCGCTATCCGCACCGATCGCGCCGCCCGTTCCGTTCGCATCGCTTGAGCCGTTGGTGACGCTCGAAAGTGACGCCTCCTGTGCCGACCCGGTGTCGCGACCGCCCAGGACGTAGCCGATGACGCCGACCCCGAGCGCGCTCGCGAGGCTCCCGAGCATCGTCCGCCGGCCGCGCGAGACTCCCGATTCGGCAGTTCCGTCGTCGGCTGTCACGAGCGTGGCGGTGGCGACGCCGACGACGACCGCGCTCCCGACGCCGGCCCCGAGTGAGGGGATCGGCGCGCCCGTCAGCACCGCGGTCGCGAGCCACGCACCGAGTCCCGCGAGGCTCACCGCGGCGGCCGGGCTGTCGAGTCGGTGGCCGGTCGCGAGCGCCGCAAGAGCGAGACTGCCGAGCAGGCCCGCACCGAGCGTGAGCGCGAGCAGCAGGTTGGCCTGCTGGCCGAGATGCTCGATCCCGAACGCCTGGCCGACGTCGGTGAGCGTGACGATCGCGAACTGGAGCACCGCGCTCGGCATCACCGCCGTCAGAAACGAGGTGATCGGCGACGCGAGGAAGGCAGGCGTGAACCCCGCGAGCGCATACGACCCCGCGACGCCCGCGATCCCCGCGAGCACTGCCGTGACGAGTGCCGCGCCGATCGACTCATCGAGGATATTTCTGGCCATGGTCGAGAACGGATTCCCACGGGAATGAACGTTGTCCGGACTCCCACCCAAATCTCTCGAAACTCCTTCGAAACTCCCTCGACAGTCCCTTCAGCGGAAGCTTCAACCCCTTGCCGCCGATCGGATGAGACATGGCCGGCGCGAGCGAGCGACGGGAGGGCGGCGACTCGAACGAGGCTGATGGGGAAAGCGCCGCAAACCGGCGCAATATCGTGGAGTCGAACGCCACGACGGACGGATCGGGTCGACTCTGTCCGGTCTGCGGAACGGCAATGAATCGTCGTCACTGCAAGTACGTCTGCCCGCGCCACGGCGTGGTCTACGACTGCTCGGACACGTTCTGGTGAGGCCGCCGCCGCTCGCGCAGCAACTCGTAGGCCGGCCCGGCGAGCACGAGGAGCGCGACCGCGCCCGCCGCGACCGCGAGTTCGACGCTTGCGCCGGCCAGTCCAGCGGTCGTGAGTCGGTCGAGTGACTGCCCTGCGAGCACCGCGGCGATCGTCCACGGAACCTCACCGAGGGCGGTCCCGAGGAGATACGATCGGAGACCGACCCCGGCGAACCCTGCACCAGCCGACACCGGGTCGGCGGGCAGCGGCGCGAGCCGGGCAGCGGCCACCCCGCGAGCGCCGCCGGTCCGTTCGAAAAAGCGCTCGCCGGCTCCGCCGAGGCGACCGAGGACGCCGCTTTCGGTGTCACTGCTGGCGTAGCGGCTGAGCAGGTACGGCGGGAGACAGGTGACACAGACGCCGGCGAGCGCGAACGGAAGACCGACGAGTCCGTAGCCGTAGCCAACGACCGCCGAACAGAGACTCAGGGGCCACGCGAGAAGCGGCCGAACGAGGTAGAGCGCCGCCACGACCGCCGCGAACACGGCTGGTTGGGATCGAAGCGCGGCGAGCCGTGCGAGCACCCGATCCGGGGACAGCGTGAGTGCGGCGAGCGCCACTACAGCGACGACGATCGCGACCCCGACCAGCCGGCGTCGAGCGCGTTGCACGCACGATCACGGGCGCGGAATCGGCAAACTCGTTCCGGTTCGAACCGGTGGCGAGTTCCGGCGGACGTGGACGGACCGATCGCACAATACTTACCACGTCACCCGACCGAGTGAGCGCGTGAGCGACGCCGATCCGGTCGAACTCGGTGTGGAACTCCTCGCGACGCTCGACGACGCTTCGCTCGACCTCGCGACCGCGATCGACCGGCTCGAAACCGTGACCGACGATCCCCACACGACTCGCGAAATCCTCGATACGGCCGAAATGCGCGGCGTGATCGAACGGGAGGACGGTCTCGTGCGGGTGCTGTCCGGCGAGTTCGTCCGCTTCGGGCGCGACGTCGTCACCCGTGAGGGCGAGTTCACCTGCCGGCGTTGCGGAGCCAGCGTCTCGACGGGCTACTTCCTCTGCCTCGATGTCGGCGAGCACGGTCCGTTCGGATCGTCGTGCATCGAGAAAGTCGTCGGCCGTCGCTGAGCCAACTCACAGGTGCGATCGCTCCATCGGACCTACTGTCGGGCAGCCACCGACTTACCGTCGGCCGCAACGCCGAATCAGCGCTCGTCGTCGAGCCGGTCGGCGAGCCGTTCGAGCGTTGCCTGCTGGCGTTCGAGAAGTTCGGTCTGACGATCGACCGCTTCGCGAAGCGCGTCGATCTCGTCGACGATCTCGGCAGCGGCGCTCGAATCGGCATCCCGCCGAGCGGCGTCCGAAGCGGTGGGGGCCGTGGTCCGAGCAGTTTCGGTGTCCTCGATCGCAACCGTGGGTTCGGTGGACGACGCGCTGGCACCCGGTTGGGTCTCCATGGATCGACCGCTGGTGTCGGACGACTGAGCGTCCTCGCCCGACGATCGAATGTCGTCGGATGGCTGGCCGACGTTTTCTGACGGTTGACCGGCGGCATCGGACGGTTGCGCGGTAGTGTGGGGACGGGATGGCGATTGCTCCGTGCTCGTGTCGGTCTCGGCTTCCTGAACGTCGGTGTTGGGCGACCGCGTTCGGGGCTGTTTGGGGGTATCGGGGTTCGACGACTGCTGATCGGCTGTCTCGGGGGATGTCGTCTGTTGGTGGGATGTTGTCTGCTGGTCGGGCGTTCCTCCGTCGTCGTTCGACGTGGTTCGCGGGCGGAACTCGTCGGTATCCTGTGATCCGATCTCCTCGACGGTGTCGACGTTGTGGTACGCGAGCAGCGCGTCCTCGACGGTTTGGTAGGCCTCTCGATCGCCCTCGCCGGACAGATCGAGCCGCCGCCGCTGGCCGCCGATCGCGATCAGCAGTGTTCCTGCCTCGAACGCCACGTCCGTGACGTCCGCGAAGGCATAACTCTCGTAATCGCGGTCCCAGACCGCCTCGCCGACCGAGGTGAGCAGCCGTCGATCGGTGACCACCAGCGTACGATCGCCGAATCGGTAGCTCTCGGCGATCGACTCGTCGTCGTCGATCAGCCCGGTGGAGCGGAGCACGCCCGCGATCACTGGCGGGAGAACGGTCTCGATCCGGTCGCTCGGGATCGCAAAGCCGCGCACCCCGTCGTCGTACTCGAAGGCGAAGGAGGCCTCGCGGCGGCTGGCCGAGATGTCGAACCGGATGGCGTCGTGGGGGTACTCCTCGACGGACTCGCTGCTGAACAGCCCCGCTGAGTGATAGACGAGCGTCCGCGACGGCGTGACGTACACCCGGTCGTCGTTCCCGATGCTCACGCTGGTCAGCCGCGACTCGTCGGCGAGGCGCTCGCTGACGATCCCGGGAACGTCCATGTGCCGTCTGTGCCACCGTCCGACATAAGACTGCCGGACCAGATGGGAAGGTTAATGACTCCGAGTCGAATACCAACGGACAGCCCGGGTGGCTTAGCTGGACATAGCGCCGCACTCATAGGGTTTCGAGACGGGCGCGATTCCCTTCGAGGCCGCCGCCTCGAACCTGGGACATGCGGAGATCGTGGGTTCGGAGCCCACCCCGGGCACTTTACAAAAATGATATATACCGCCAGGTAGCGATGGGTGCGGCTGGTTCTGGACGTGTGTACGCGTGACAGTTCGTCGTTGCGAGCGCTGCGTTGTCGCTTCGAGCACGATCCCGAATCATAATCGCGCCGGTGCTCGCGGTAATCGGGTTCGTGTTCTGTCGGTGGTCGCCAGCCTAAGTAGCAACTGAGGTGGCGATTGCGAAGCTATCCTGTCGAGAGCGACCACTCGCCGTTGGCATTGATGTTCAGGTACGCCATCCCACTCACCCGGCCGGTCGTTTCACCCTCGAATTGGCCGATCTCGTTGAACACAAGCGATCCAACAGCCGACGAATCGAGCGGGACCGTTTCAACGATGAAGTTCCCGTCCCCGTTGTGTGCCCCCTGGAACGTGGCTGGACCACTGAACTCGAATGGGCCGATATAGCTCGGCCCCTCGCCGCTCGCATCGATCGGGAGCGACTCGGGCTGCGGACTGCCGGGCTGTTCGAGCGTGATCTCCCAGTCCCCGTCAGCGTCGACGTTGAGGTTGTGTTCGCCGGGCGCGTTGACCAGTGCGGCTTGGGAGCCCTCAACCTGACCGATCAGGTTCGTCAGCGAGACGTCTTGGAAGGATTCGCCCTCGAGCGTGACCAACGTCACGATGAAGTTGCTCTCACCGCTGTGGCTGAACTCCGCAGTGATCGGGCCGGGAGAGAGCTGTAGGCCTTCCTCTGTCGAGGTGCCGCTGCCGGAGAACGTCTCCGAGAACCCACCGCCGGACGATGCAGCCGACGCGTTCCCGGTGGCGTTCGTGCTACCGTTGGCCGCATTCTCGGTGGTCTGTGGTCCAGCAGTCGTGGGCTCGTCGCCTGAAGTCGTCATGGCCTCGGTTTCGTCGTTCGCCATCGTGGTCTCCTCGCCGGTGGCCGTCTCAGCTTCGGTCGCCACCTGTGTCTCGACATTGCCAGCAGTCGTCGGCATCTTGGTTTCAGCTTCGGTCGCCGTCGCAGCCTCGGTATCCGTGGCCGCTTCGGTCGCATTGGATCCACCGCTGCCGTTTGAACTGTTGTTCCCACCTGAGTCACCAGAACAGCCTGCTAGGCCGACTGCCGCGAGTGCCGCTGTGGAGAGGTACTTACGTCTGTCCATTGTCCACCTAACGGTACAGTCACAACATGTTAAAACTACGCCAGAATAGCACTTCTTGAAGACCCACTGCGCAGCGAGCCGGCGCTGCTATTCTCTGATCATGTAGACACGCTTCGCTGGCCAAGATTTATCCTGTCCTACGACGCTTTGTCCGGATCATGTCACAATCAAGCGAACCCGGCACTAAATCACACGTCAACGGATATCGATCGTCCGCCGCGTGACGCTGCTTGACGACGAAGAACTGCTGTTTGACGTCAGTCCGCCGTAGTGTTTATGACACTCCGACCGGAGGAAGACGATGAAGAAACCGATCAACACTGCAACGTACATGAGTGGAAACAAGCCAGGCAGAACTCCCGAAGAACAGCGAGTAATCGACTGGGTAGCGGAGGATAAGAGTGAGAAGTGGGCCGAGGAGCACGCGGAGCTGATACTAGCGCAGGCCCGGTTAGTCGGCGAGCTGTAGACGATTTCAGACGAAGTCTCGTGAAGCGTGGGTTCACCGGCCACCGTCACCGATCGGTTCGGTACCGACGGCGCTCGGGGACACCTCGCCAGTACCGCCCCGCTCGATGATCCGATCGGCACAGGCGAATCCGGCGACGATCCCGCCGTTGAGGCTGCGCTCCGGGTACTGTGCCCGACTCGCCATCCCAGCGTAGTAGATCCCTTCCGCGACCTCGTTGTCGAGATCGTAGGGAATCACCATATCGAGATAGCCTCGTTCGTAGACCGGCGCGGTGCGAGGGTTCCGTGCGGTTTCGATCCAGTTCACGCTCCCGCGATCGAAGTCGGGAAACAGGTCCTCGATTCCGGAGAGCCAGGTTTTCTCGACACCTTCGTCGTCCATCCGCCAGAGTTCCTCCTCGGAATCCTGGACGTAGCTCACGGCGTAGAGGAGATGCTCGCCGCCGTAGCGTTCGGGTGGAACGAAGTTGGTGTGTTCGATCAGCGCGCCGAAGGGGGCGTCGTCGGCGATGTTGAGCCAGTAGGTGTCCATTACCGACTCCGAGAGGCTCAGGACCGAACAGACCGTCCCCTGGAAGTCGATCTCGCAGGTGTAGCCCGTGAGGTCCTCTAGTACATTGGGCATCGCGGCGATCACGACACCGTCGACATCGTGGGTCGCGGTTCCAGTCTCAGCACCGACGGTGAGCGAGTCGACCGCGCCGCCGTCGATCTCGATGTCCGTGACCCGCGCCCCGGTTTCGACGTGTTCGCGCCCTACTGCGGACACCAAGGCGTCGATCAGGCGGTGGAACCCCCCGTCGAAGTAGCCGAGGAACTCCCCGCGGAGGAGGTCGCGCTCGCCACGGAACTTGACCCGGCCGAGGAGCCACGCCGCGCTCACGTCCTCTTTTCGCGAGCCGAACTTCGCCTCCAGCAGCGGTTCGAAGAAGTTCTCGTACACCCCACGGGTGGTGTGATCGAGCAGGAACTCCGTGATCGGCACGTCCTCGAAGTCCCGAAGATCGTCGTAGGTGTCGAGCTTCGGAATCCCACCGCGCACGTCGATATCGAGGGTCAACATGCCGAGCCGGAACGTATCGTAGAGACTCAGATGGGGGTAGGCGAGGATCTCCCACGGCTTGTCCATTGGATGGACCACGCCGTCGACGTAGTAGGCGTTCTTCCCGACGTGCCACTCGACCGCGTTCCCGAGGCCGAGCTCCTCGGCGAGTTCGACGATGGTCTCCTCCGATTTCGAGAGGTGGTGGTAGAATTTCTCGATCCGGTCCCCACGAGTCTCGTAGGTCGCGGCGAGTCCGCCGGCGTCGTCGCTCGCCTCGAACACTCGCACGTCGTGGCCGGTCTTCCGGAGACGATAGGCCGCAGCGAGGCCCGCAACGCCGCCGCCGACGATACCGATCATGGTCCGCGTTCCCGCCCGGAGGGAATGGGTGTTGTGATCGCCGGGTCAGGACGGAACGGCTGTGCGCGATCGTCAGCGACGCCGACGGCCCACAGGGTTAGGTGAGTGCCGGATGTACCCGCCACCATGACTGTCGTTGCACTACTCAGCGTCGCCCCAGTTCGGGAAGGCAGCATGGCCGGAGAGGTCGCGAAGGCCGTCGACACACTCGACGACTTCGACGTGAGCTACGAAACCAACCCGATGGGCACCGTGATCGAGGCCGAGGACGTGGGCGAACTGTTCGCTGCGGCCCAGGCGGCCCACGAAGCCGTCGACGGCGATCGGGTGAGCACGGTCCTGAAGGTCGACGACAAACGCGCAAGCGAGGGCTCGGCGAGCGAGAAAGTCGATGCGGTCGAGCGCGAACTCGGTCGGGCGGCGAGCGACAGTCCCGCCGAGTAGGTCGGTTGCCGACAGGATCGATCGGACCGACAGACCGTTGACCCATGCCGCCGAATCCGCCGTATGGACAGCCTCAATCGGATGGCACTCGAACTCGTCGAGGAGGCCATCGAGTTCGCCGACGAACTCGGGATCGCGATCGCCGAACTCGACAACGGGGCCACGGTGCTCGACTTCGGTCACGATGTCGCGGGCGGTATCGAGGCGGGCTTGCTTCTCGCCGAGATCCAGACGGCGGGGCTCGCGACGATCCAGAACCGTCTGGACGAGGTCGCTGGCGCGCCCGTCCCACACATCGATCTCACGACTGACCGTCCGGCGCTCGCGCTGCTCTGCGCGCAGAAGGCGGGCTGGGAGCTCGACGCCGATGAGCTCGAGGGATTGGCGAGCGGGCCGGGGCGCGCATTGTTCGCCGAGGAGGAGATCTTCGCGCGGGTGGGCTACGAGGACGACTTCGACTTCGCGACACTCGCGGTCGAGGCCGACGACCTCCCAGGGGAGGCGGTCGCCGAGCGGGTCGCCGACCGAACCGATGTCGGGGCGAACGCGGTCTTCCTGCCGTCGTTCCCGAGCGCGAGCCTCGTCGGCAGCGTCACGGCCGCTGCGCGCGCCGCCGAACTCGCGACTGTTCGCCTCGCCGACCTCGGCTACGATCCGCTCGATATCCGATCGGTGAGTGCGAACGCGCCGATCGCACCCGTGGCGAGCGACGAGGCGACCGCGATCGGCCTCGCGAACGACGCACTCGCTTACGGCGGCCAGGTCCACCTCACTGTCGACGAGGATTTCGGACGGTTCGACGACCTCACTTCGGTCGCGAGCGACGAGTATGGGGCCCCGTTCGAGGAGATTCTCGATAGCGTCGACTGGAACTTCGCCGAGCTCCCGGACGGGCTGTTCGCGCCGGCGCAAGTCACCGTCGACGTCAGCGGCGGCCCGACCCACGCGTTCGGCGAAACCAGCGAGGACGTGCTGGGTGACGCCTTCGGACTGTGAAATTCAAGATCGTTCCCGAACCCCGAGACGCAGCGTTCGTCGCGGAGGCCCAGCGGGCGCTGCCGCTGGTCCCCGGAAACGAGAACGACTGCTGTGCACGGCTCGTCGAGCGGACGGACCTCGACGCGCGCGAGGTGGCTCGTGAGTGGATCACGTTCCTCCGTGCGCTCGGCCTCGCCGAGGAGACCGAGTCGGGCTATCGGCGGCTGCGACGTGACCCCGCTTCCGAGGAGCTCGCCGACGCCTTTCGTGAGAGGGTTTTCGGAGCCGAAGCCGTCCTTTCGGTGCTCGATGCAGCCGACGAGTCGCTCGGTGTCGAGGCGGTCTACGAGCGGTTCCGCGAGGAAGTGCCGAACTGGGAACGGTATCGACGGACGGATTGGGACGAAGAGTGGCGCGAACGCGTCGAACGGCTGCTCGACTGGGCGGTCGTGTTCGATCTCGCCGAGCGAGTCGACGGCGCGTATCGTACCGTCTGACTTTTGACCTCGATGCCCCTACCACGAGTTGATGAGCGCACCCGTCGACACGGTGCTGTTCGACATCGACGATACGCTGTGTGCGTATCGCCGGTCGGGGGCGGAGGTGCTCGCGGCGGCCTTCGAGGCCGCCGGCGTCGAGCCGTTCTTCGCGATCGAGGACTACTACGACCGCTACTCCCGATTCGCGGATCGGACGGACTCCATTCGGGAGCTCCGTACGGCGTGCTTCGCCGCCATCGCCGACGAGCGCGGCCACGACCCCGATCGCGGGCGAACGGTCGCGGCGGCCTACACCGCCGAGCGCGATCAGTGGAACGTCGACGCGCTGCCAGGCGCGCGCGAAGCCGTCAACCGGCTCACGGCCGACCACCGCCTCGGCGTGGTCACCAACGGCGCACCCGGAATGCAGGCGAAAAAGCTCGCCGCGATCGGCCTCGACGACGCCTTCGAAGTCGTGATCCACGCTGGCTACGACGCACCCGCGAAACCCGATCCCGCGCCGTTTCGCCGGGCACTCGACGCGCTCGATACCGACCCCAGTTCGACTGTCCATGTCGGCAACTCCCTGACTTCGGACGTGCCCGGTGCGCAGGCTGCCGGCCTCCGGGCCGCGTGGCTTTCGGACGGCTCGACGCCCGACCCGGTGCCCGCGTACACGCTCGACTCGATGGCCGATCTCCACGACCCGCCGTGGCGACGCTGACGGTCACTCCGCGGACGTCACGTCCGTCACGGTCCCGACGCCCTTGCTCTGGCCCTCGCGGAAGACGAAGCGCTGGCCCTCTTCGACGAGATAGGGGCGGAACTTGAACCGGACGGTGGTTTGGCCGGTGTCGCCGGGCAGGAGCTGCCCTTCGGCGGGGTGGAACGCGGCGGCTTCGCTCACGGTCTCCAAGTGGACGACCGGCTCGTAGCCATCGTCGATCCGCGTGGGGTGGTTGAGTACCATCACCTCGGCCTCGAACTCTCGGACCGGCTCCGGCTCGGCTTCGCGCGGCAGGAGCACCATCCCACGCTCGACGTCGGCCTCGCGGACGCCCTTCAGCGCGATCCCGACGATTCGCCCGGCCTTCGCGCGGTCGACACGGTGGTAGTGCATCTCGATCGAGCGCGCCTCGACGTCCCGGAAGGAGCCGTCGGGGAACGGACCGAGCAGGAGTTCGTCGCCGGCTTCGACGGTGCCCGAGCGCACAGTTCCGGAAGCGACTGCACCGACGCCCGTGATCTTGTAGCTCCGGTCGACGTACATCGAGAACTCGCCCGTGCTGTCGCCGGTCTTCGGCAGGCGCTCGAACAGGTCGTCGAGCGTGTCCAGTCCGTCCATCGTGACCGCGCTCGTTCGGAGGACCGGGACGACGGAGCCACCGATCTCCTCGACCGCCGTGTCGACACCGTGACGCTCGACGCGCAGCGGCGTCTGCCCGACGTCCCGGAGCAGGCGCTCGACCTCGCGCTCGACTTCGAGGGCGCGCTCGCCATCGACCATATCCGCCTTCGTGATCGCGACCATCGTGGGGAGCTCGGTCGCGAGGAGCACTCCGAGATGTTCGCGGGTGGTCTTGGTGGGGCCGTCGTCGGCCGCCACCGTGAGGAGGCCGTAGTCGAGCTTCTGGCCGACGAGGCCTCTGATGGTGGTTCGGAGCCACGGCTCGTGGCCCACGGTGTCGACAAAGGAGATCAGCTTGTCGGCCGACTCGACCACCGCGGCGCGGTCCGCCTTCCGGTCGGGGTTGTCGGTCCGGACCGGTTCGCCCTCGGCGAATCCGTAGACCGCGTAGGAGAGATCCGCCGAGAGGCCGCGCTCGACCTCGTGGGGCTGGACATCGAGGAAGCTGCGCGTGCCGCCCTCGCCGTCGTCCGGCCGGCCGGTGACGAGCGATCCGACCAGGGTGCTCTTGCCGTGATCGACGTGACCCGCGGTGCCGACGACGATGTGACCGTCGTCTTCCAGCAACGCACCCTCCCTGACTGTGGCGACGCCGACGAGTCCCCCCTCGATCCCCCACGTGTCGACCGACTCGATGTGGGCGTCGGCCTCCTCGGCGAGCAGCGAGAGCACGTCCATCGACTCCGAGAAGTCGTCGGTGGCGATCCCCGCGAGTCCGCCGTCGTCGGTGACGCCCACCACGTACGTGGCCTCGCCGTCGCCCGAGAGCACGCGGTGGCGGAGCTGGGCCGCGAGGCTCTCGCGCTTGCCTTCGGCGAGGTGGAGGTCCTTCGTGAGCCGTTCTTTGAACTCGACGCTGCCGCCCTCGCGCTCGCCCGCATCGAGCGCCCGCTTGAGGACGGCCCGGTCGGGGGCCATGTGCATTCGTGGCGCGGTGGGGGCAAAAGCCCTTCTCTACGGCCCGTGCTGCCGTGTCACGATGTCTCGTCCTCGGTGGCGTGAGGCGAAGACCGTCCGTTGTCAGGGGCGGTGGCGCGCGGGAGTGCGCCACAGGTGCACAACTCGCACGAGGTCTGCACGAGCGAAGCGAGGTGCGACCATAGGGAGCACCTCGATGCGAACGGCGAACGAAGTGAGCCGTGAGCGAAGGGAATGCAGGCTCGTCAGAACGTTGCTCTGACGATGGATGAGCGAGTGAGCGAAGCGAACGAGGGAATCGGCTGGGGAGGGTGTGGTCTGCGGTTCTCACTTGTGTCGTGATTCGTCCGCGGTGAATCAGCCGTCGCCACCGAATCTCATGCTGCGGTTGCTGTTTCCGGATCTCACGAGGAAGACCGCACGATCCGGAGCGCTTCGAGAAATCCATCGGCGTACGCCGCGTCCGTCACCCGATCGGCTGCCCGTGTCGCCGCCTCGTCGGCGTTCGCCACAGCGAACGACCGCCCTGCGGCCTCGAACGTCGCAACGTCGTTCGCGGAGTCACCGATCGCGACGAACTCCGCAGGATCACGTCCGAGGCGGTCGGCGACGATCGAGAGCCCGTAGCCTTTGTCCACGTCGGGCGAGACGACGTGGTACGCGAACCCGGTATCGACCACGTCGAGTCCGTGATCGACGGCGATCTCTCGAAGGGGAGCGAGGGGCGCGTCGCGGCTCACCGCGATCTCGGTTTCGCGCCACCGGTTGACGAGATCGAGACTCCCCCAGCCGAGATCGTGGCCGGCGTCGCGGTAGGCTGCGGCGACGCGGTCGGCGGCCGCTCGATCGCCGGCGGCGACGATCTCGTCGTGAGTGTCGGTATCGAGACAGACCACGCCACCGTTTTCGGCCACGACGAGCGTCGGGAGACCGACGAACTCGCAGAGTGCGACCGGGTACGGCAGTGCCTTGCCGGTGGCGAGAACGACCGGTGCTGGCCAGCCCCGGAGCGCGTCGAAGATACGTGGATCGACGACCCGATTGCGGTCGGTGAGGGTGCCGTCGATGTCGACCGCCAGCGGCGGTCGTGCGTCGGGAGCGTCGTCTGCGCGGTCCATACGTGGTGTGGGCGAGCCGGTCGGTTACGGGTTCGGATCGCGGTGTGCAGCCGAGCGGTGGGTCGCACTCGTGGTCGTCAGTCCGAAAGGTGGTCGTAGGCGCTCTGGACTCGCTTGAACGCGCGCTCGTTGCCGTCGTCGGTGTCGGGGTGGACTTCCTTTACTTTCTCGCGGTACGCGCTCCTGACAGCCGCCTCGTCCGCACCCGGTTCGAGATCGAGGGCACGGTACGCCGCCGCCGTGCTCGGGCCACGACGCTGGCGCTGTCCGCCGGCAGTCGCTCGTCGTCGGCCGCCGCCATCGAAACCGCCGTCGCTTCGCGGTCCGGTCCACTCCTCGCGCGGTCCCGCACCGAACCCACCGGTCTCGGTTCGGCCGGTCCGTGCGGTTCGTTTGGTCCGCGTCGTTCGGTCGGCCCGCCGGGAACCCGCAGTGCGTGTCTGTCGATACACTCGCTCGCGGAGCCGACCACTCACGTGATACCAGAGGAAGTAGGTCACGGCCCCGAACGGCACTGCGAGCGCGAGCGCTACCGGACTGTAGACGAAGCCGAGCACCGTCGTGAAGACGGTCAGTCCGGCGAACACTCCGCCGAGCCCGACCACGAGCCCCGACCTAGTCACGACAGTGCTTGTGGCCCGAGCGGCGTAAGCTTCCCGCCACAGGTTGAAGTTGCCTGACGACGAACGTCGGTCATGAGCGTATCCGGACTGTGTCAGGTCTGTGAGAGCGCCGAAGCGAGTCACACCTGCGATCAGTGCGGGCGGGCCGTCTGCGACCAGCACCACGACGACGCGTTCGGACTCTGCCTCGACTGCTCGGCGGAAGCCGGCGGCAGTGGTGGTGCCGAGACCGGTGAGGATCCTGGCCGGAGCGACGCTGGCGACGACGTTCGGTTCTGAGTGTCCGGACTGGTGTGCAGCGCTGATGCCGCTCAGTCGTCGACGGCGTCGTGATCAACGTACTGACTTTCCCACTCGTGACGGGCCGCGATCGCTGTCCGGCCCTGCTCGGTGACCGCGTAAAAGTTGGTGAGCTCGTTCTGCGAGCCCTTTTCGACCAACCCTTTCTCGACGAGCGTATCGAGGTTCGGGTAGAGTCGCCCCTGTCTGATGTCGTTGTCGTAGGCGTGCTGTAACTCCTCGCTGACCCCGAGGCCCTTCGGGTCGTCCATCCCCGCGATGACGTACAGGAGGTCGCGCTGAAACCCCGTGAGATCGTCCATCATTGCTCCATCGGTCTCCACCACGACTGCGAAGTGCCTTATATTTTCGTGCTTTAGTGGAACTAATACTACGGGTCTCGGTGTATGAGCACAGCGCTACTGGTCTTCCGATCCTCCGGAAAGCCCGGTGTGTGGCTGCTCTTCAGCGATACTCGTTCAGCCGTCTCTTGAGCCGCTTCGCCGCCTCGCCAGCCGCCCGTGCGAACCCTTCACCGCGATCCTCGCCGGCGAAGATGATCCCACGCGAGGAGTTCACGAGCCCGACGCCGTCGGCGAGGCCGTACTCGATCGCGGCTTCGACGTCTCCGCCCTGTGCACCGACGCCGGGTACGAGAAAGGGGAGGTCGGGAACGAGGTCGCGTACCGCTTCGAGTTCTTCGGGAGCGGTCGCGCCGACCACGAGGCCGACGTTGCCGCGCTCGTTCCAGTCGTCGGCGAGCCGCGCAACCCGTTCGTAGAGGCACTCGCCGTCGGCGAGTTCGCGGTCCTGAAGGTCTCCTCCACCAGGATTCGAGGTCCGACAGAGCACGAACACACCCGCCTCCTGGGAGAGAAACGGTTCGATCGAGTCCCGACCGAGATAGGGGTTGACGGTGATCGCGTCGGCGGCCGTCCCGCCGGCCGCATCGAGGTGGGTCGCGTACTGGCGGGCGGTGTTGCCGATGTCGGCGCGCTTCGCGTCGAGGAGTACTGGAACGTCCTTACCATGGGCGTAGGCGACGGTTTCACGGAGCGCGCGCCACCCGTCGGGGTCCTCGTAGAACGCGGCATTCGGCTTGTAGCACGCGGCGTGGTCGTGTGTCGCGTCGATGATCCGGCGGTTGAACGCCCACCGTGGTAGGTCGTGATCGTGGAGGTGGTCGGGAAGTCGGTTGAGGTCGGGATCGAGTCCCACAGAAAGCACGCTGTCGGTCGCATCGATACGGTCAGCGAGCCGGTCGAAAAATCCCATACGCTCCGCTGTTCGTGACTGTGCAAGGACTTTCGGGTTCGTCTCGCCACACTCATGTGGGAAGCGGCCTACGGGTGTGTATGACCATCAGGGCGGTCGCGTTCGATCTCGACTACACCCTCGCTGTCCCCGAACGCGATCGCCAGACGCTGCTCGACGAGGCGAGCGCGGCGGTCGACGGTCCCTGTCTCTCACGCGAGGCGTATCTCGACGCCCACCGGCGACACCTCACCAACCGAACCCGCGAGCCCATCTTCGACGATCTGCTCGCCGACTGCGATACCGACGCTTCGGCCGCGGCGCTCGCGGACACCTACCGTGAGACGATCGCGAACGCGCTCGTCCCGGTCGCCGGGGCCGAGGAACTCGTCAGATCACTCCGCCAGGAGTACCGCGTCGGCCTCCTCACCGACGGACCAGTGCGCGCCCAACAGGCCAAGATCGACGCACTCGGCTGGAACGACCTGTTCGACGCGGTCGTGATCACCGGCGCTCTGGAGGCGGGAAAGCCGGACGACCGTGCGTTCCGGGCCGAACTCGACGCGCTCGGGACGACCGCCGACGAGACGATCTACGTCGGTGACTCCGCCGAACTCGACATTGCTGGTGCGCGTGCTGCCGGCCTTCGAGCGATTCACGTTCTCGACGACGGCACGCCGTCGCCGGCAGCCGACGCCACGATCGAACGCGATGCGCTCGCCGAGCAACTGCCGGGAGTCGTCGCGCGATTCAACTGAGGTCTACAGATTCGACGTCGAGATCGTCGAGTGCGCGCTCGGCCGCATCGCTCACGTCGACGCCTCGCCGACGGGCGTACAGCACCGCCGCGGCCTCGACGGTGACGCCGAGTGAACTCTGCAACTGATTGATCTCCGCGACTGCCTCGCGCTTCTCGACGCCACTCGCAACCACCGTTTCGATCACTCGCTCGAATGTCGACCGCTGCTGGAGGAGCTCCTCGCTCGGCACGAACTCTTCGGGGATCGTCACGTCTTCGGGCTCGAACGTCGGCACCAGCCCGTCGTCGGTCCGGTCGAGCAGCCCCTCACCCACCGCGACGTCGGCGAGCCGGGTGGCCTGTTCCGGCGAGAACCAGTTCCGGTCGAGTGAGAGCGCCACCACGAACTCGCTTTCGGCGAGGCGGGTCTCACCTCGCCCGACGAACGGTGCGGCAACCGCACTGCGAAGGCTCACGACGGACCGGCGAGGGGGACTCGCCTAAACCTGACGGTGCGGCATCGATCGATTCAAGTAGCACGCTCGTCGGTGTTCGGGTATGAAAGACCACGGACGCTCGGTCCGAAAGCGAACCGGCGGACGACGACGCCCGATCCGCGGCAAGCGAAAACACGAACTCGGTAGCGAGGCGACCGAGACTCAGGTCGGCGAACAGGCTCTCAAGACTATCGATGCGCGCGGTAACACCGAAAAGGTCCGCGCGATCGCGACCGATCGCGCGACCGTCGCAACCGACGGCGGGACCACGAGCGCGACGATCGAGGACGTTGCCGAGAACCCCGCGAACCCGAACTACGTCCGTCGGAACATCGTGACCAAGGGCGCGCTCATCGAGACCAGCGAGGGCCTCGCTCGTGTGACCTCCCGACCTGGCCAGGACGGACAGGTCAACGCGGTTCTCGAAGAGTAGTTCTCCGATTTTGCTCGCCGGCCACCGGCGGGGCGGTGGCGGTCCTGGCGTCCTGACGAGCGTAGCGAGTTCGTTCGAAAGGCGCTTCGCGCCTTTCGTGATGACGAAAATCTTTGATTTTCGAACCACAGGGCTCAGGAGAGCGTGCTCTCCTGGTGGATGAAGGGCGAGGCCGCTTTGCGGGGCTCGCGGGTCGTGTCTCCCCGCTCGTCTGTACCGAGGCGCTCGCTACGCTCGCGCCTCGCTGTCGAGGGCTTCGGCGGTGCTGTGCGGGGCGGTTGCTGAGAAGGCTAGTAGTTCGACCGCGAACGAGCCGCAGGCGAGTGAGCGGGCCGAGGAACCCCCGTAGGGGATGACGACGGCTTTTGATCCACATTTTGCGAGGGAGCGAGTGAACGAAGCGAACGAGCGACCGTAGCAAAAGGTGGGGGCTTAGGGCTGCGGCGCGGCCTTCTGCATCGCGGTTTCGGCGATGTTCCCGCCGTAGTCGGCGCTTCGGGAGAGCGAGTCCACGACGAGACCGAGCCGCTGGGCGTGCTCTGGGTCGCGATCACGGAGCAGTCCGTCGACTTCCCGACCGCGCTCGTCGATGTCGTCGATCGCGGACATCGCGTCGTTCGCGAGTCGGAGGGCGTCGTCGTCCTCGTCGGCGAGCAGCGCATCCATCGCGGTCTCGATCACGGTTGCCGCGCCGTCGTGGAGCGCGGCGAGCGCCTCGCCGACGTCCTCCGAGACGCTCTCGACGTCACCGACGACCTCGGCGATCTTGGTCGCGTGGTCGGCAACCCGTTCGAGTTGCCGCGCAGCCGAGTGGTAATCGAAACAGGTCTCGCGCGACAGGCCGATCTCGGTCGCTGCGCTCGGACTCCGGAGCGCGGTCCGGAACACCCGTGCGGTCATGTACCATAGTCGATCGACGTCGTCGTCGCGCTCGATCACGTCGGCCGCGAGATCCGGGTCTCCCGTACGGAGCGCTTCGACTGCGTCCGCGAGCATGGTGAGCGAGACCAGGCGCATCCGTGTGATGGCGTTGTGGATCGAGAGTTCCGAGGAGTCGAGGAGGTCCTGGAGACTCACCCGCTCGGAGGTTTCCTCGATGACTTCGAGGCCCACCAGTCCTTGGGTAGCCTCGCGGATGGTCCGACGCTGGACGGCGTCGACGCTCGCGGTTTCCAAGGTGATGACGTCGAACCCGTTGACGTACATCATCACGACGGCGCGCGTGAGCTCCGCCCCTTCGAGATCGGTGACGTCGAGCGTCCCCTCGGCCGTGGTCTCCTCGGTTCGCGGCGCGAGCAACAGCGACTCGTCCTCGGGGTAGAACTCGACTTCGCTCCCGGCGCTGACCCCGTTATCGGTCGCCCACGTCTTCGGTAGCGACACGGTGTACGTCGACCCGCCCGTGACCTGGACCTTGCGCGTCTCCATAGCCGCCGATCCACTCCCCTCGACAATAAACCTATTCAAAAATATATAGCGAACGCAACTGGACGGGACTTCTCCGTGGAATACTGTCCTCCCTCCCTCCCCTTTGGGATGCGAAGACTCGATCCGCGACTCCAGCAGCGTGTGGTGATGATTGGGGGGATCATAGTGGTGTATCGTAATATATAGGCAGCAATAGCGCCACCAATATTCGGTGGCGATGTCGCCGAAGAGTACATTACGGGGACGGTCCGACGAGGAGGTATGCCCCGCGAGAGTTATCAGGAGCAGCTCGATGCGCTTCGCGAGGACGTCCTCTACATGAGCGAGATCGTCCTCGAACGCCTCCGGATGGGTCTCGACGCGCTTGCCCGCAAGGACGAGGCGACCGCACAGGAAGTCATCGATGGCGACGACGAGATCAACCGGATGTATCTCGACCTCGAAGGGAGCTGTATCGATCTGTTCGCCCTCCAGCAGCCGGTCGCGGGCGACCTTCGCTTCATCGCCTCCTCGTTCAAGATCATCACCGACCTCGAACGCATCGCGGATCTCGCCACCAACCTCGGCGAGTACACCCTCCAGGCCGAACGCGACGTCTTCCCCGAAGTCGCCGTCCAGGGGATCGGTGATTTCACCGTCGATATGGTCGAGAACGCCATGACCGCCTACGACGAGGAGGACATCGAAGCCTGCTACGTCATCGACGAGCGCGACGACGACCTCGACGACCGCTGTGAGCGTGCGTCGAGCCTCGTCGTCCGGGACTTGATCGAAACCCAGTTCGACACCGGCGAGAGCGTCGAACAGCTCATGACCGACGTCTCGCGACTCCTGCTCACCATCCGTGACCTCGAACGCATCGGCGATCACGCGGTCAACATCTCCGCGCGAACGCTGTATATGGTCGAGAACGACGACGAGCTCATCTATTAACAACCCACCTTTTGCTGCGCTCAGTCGCGCGCTACGCGCGCTCCTTCGCTGGCAAAATGTGGATCAAAAACCTCCTCCTTCCCGTTGGTCAGTCGTCGGCCCGCTCGCTCTCTGCGATCGCTCGCGGTGGGATCGCTAACGCTTTCGGCCACCGCGACGCCACCGCACAGCACCGCCGAAGCCCTCGCACCCTGCGGTCGTTCCCGCAAGCCGAAGGCGAGCGGGGAGCTCGGAGCGCCCAAAGCGTGTTCCGGCGCTCGCCCTTCATGCACCAGGATCGCACCGCTACCGCAACCCCTCTCAGTTGAGGTCGTCGAGCACGGCTGGATCGTAGAACGTCACGTCGTTTCGTAGCCGTTCGGGAGCCATCCACGTCGCCTCGTAGGTCTCATCGAGTTCGGGCTCACGGCCCTCGAAGCTGTCGCGCTCGTAGGGCCACTCCTCGGCGATGTCGCCCTCGTACACGCGCCAGATTTCGTGGCCCTGCTCGCCATCGAAGGTGAAGACGTTCTCGTAGGTTCCGACGAGGCCGACGTTCGTGAGTTCGACATCAAGTTCCTCGCCGAATTCTCGGACGACCGACTCGCGGCTGTGTTCGCCGAACTCGACACCGCCACCGATGAGCCGGTAGAACGGCTCGTCGTCGCCGGGTTCGTAGTCCTTCGAAACCAAAATCTCGCCGTTTTCCCGACGGACGGCCGCGAGCGCGACCGGCCTGATAGCTTGCCAGCTCATAGGGAACGTGGAGAACGGTCTTTACCGGATAGCATTTGCGGTGCGGTGGTGTTGGTTGCGGTGTGGTCTTGGCGTCTTAACGAACGAAGTGAGTCGAGGCTCAGGAGTGTGTTCTCTCCTGGTAGATGAAGGGCGAGCGACTGTAGGGAGCGAGGATTTCGGCGGTGCGGAAGAGTCTAGCAGTTCGACCGCGAAGCGACCGCAGGGAGCGAGCGGACGCGGTGACTGACCACCGGGAAGGAGCCGCGGTTTTAGTGAAGGTTTTGCGAGGGAGCGCCCCGTTAGGGGCGCGACCGTAGCAAAATGTTCATCGGAAGCCGATCCGGCTGTCGCTCCGATCCCGGGCGGTGTCGGCCCCGCCGCCCTTGAACTCGTCTTCCATCCGATCGTAGTAGTCGAGGATGTCCTCGGTGATCGTCGGCCGGACCGATTCGAGCGCCGCCCGGAAATGCCGCATCGCGACGGTTTCGGCCTCCGGATCGTCCCGAAGCGCGTGGATCGCGGCCTCGCGCGCGATGGATTCGAGATCGCTACCGACGTAGCCATCGGTGATCTCGGCCATCTCGCGCAGGCTCACGTCCGCCGCGAGCGGCGTATCGTCGGTGTGGATGCCGAGGATCTGCTCGCGGCCCTCGACATCGGGCTGGCCGACCATCACGAGCCTGTCGAACCGGCCCGACCGGATCAACGCAGGATCGATCATGTCGGGCCGGTTGGTCGCGCCGATCACCATCACGTTCTTCATGTCCTCCAGCCCGTCGAGCTCGGTCAAGAGCTGGTTGACGACCCGCTCGGAAACGTTGGAACCGACCTCGCCACCCCGGCTCGGAGCCAAGCTGTCGAGCTCGTCGAAGAAGATCACGGTGGGCGAGACCTGCCGGGCCTTCCGGAACGTCTGGCGGATCGCTTTTTCCGACTCGCCGACCCACTTCGAGAGGAGCTGTGGCCCCCGCACCGAGATGAAGTTGGCGTTGGTTTCGTTCGCGACCGCCTTCGCCATCAGGGTCTTCCCCGTCCCGGGTGGCCCGTAGAGCAACACCCCCGAGGGCGGCTCGATACCCAACCGGCTGAACCGCTCGGGGCTCGACAGCGGCCACTCCACCGACTCCTTCACCTCACCCTTCGCGTCGTCGAGCCCGCCGACGTCGTCCCACGAGATCTTCGGAAGTTCGACGAGCACCTCCCGCATCGCACTCGGCGAGACCTCGTTCAGGGCTCCGTCGAAGTCGTCGCGCTTGATGATCATCCGGTCGATCAGCGACGGTGGCACGTCCTCCTCGTCGAGATCGATCTCGGGGAGGTAGCGCCGGAGTGCCTTCATCGCGGACTCCTTCGTGAGGCTCTCGATGTCGGCCCCGACGAACCCGTGGGTTTCGTCGGCGAGGTCCGCGAGGTTGACGTCGTCCGACAGCGGCATCCCGCGGGTGTGAATCTGGAGGATCTCCTCGCGACCGCGCTCGTCGGGCACACCGATCTCGATCTCGCGGTCGAACCGGCCGGGCCGCCGGAGCGCGGGATCGACCGAATCGACCCGGTTGGTGGCGGCGATCACGATGACCTGACCACGAGATTCGAGGCCGTCCATCATCGTCAGGAGCTGGGCGACGACGCGGCGCTCGACCTCACCGGTGACGTCCTCGCGCTTGGGCGCGATCGAGTCGAGCTCGTCGATGAAGATGATCGCAGGGGATTCCTCGGTGGCGTCCTCGAAGATCTCACGCAACTGCTGTTCGCTTTCGCCGTAGTACTTCGAGATGATCTCCGGGCCGGCGATCGAGAAGAAACTCGCCGAGGTCTCGTTCGCGACCGCCTTCGCGAGCAGCGTCTTCCCGGTGCCGGGCGGTCCGTGGAGCAACACTCCCTGTGGCGGCTCGATCCCGAGCTTCTGGAACACCTGGGGGTGTTTCATCGGGAGTTCGACCATCTCACGCACCCGCTGGATTTCGTTGCTCAGCCCGCCGATGTCCTCGTAGGTGATCCCACCGCCGGTCTTCTCGAACCCCGAGATCGGCTCCTCGCGCAGTTCGACCTCGGTATCCTCGGTGACGAGCGCCACGCCGTCGGGCTCGGTCTCGACTGCGATCAGCGGAATCGCCTGGCCGGGCGAGCGCATGAACGGATGGTTCGTGCTCGACATGACGGGCACGATGTCGCGCTCGACGACCGGCCGTTTCAGGATCTGGCGTTTGACCATCCCGGCGGCGTCGGAACCGAACTGGACCGAGGCCTCCTCGGGCGGTGCGAGCACCAGCTTGTCGGCTTTTCGTTCCTCGGCCTTCCGGATCTCGACGCGCTCGCCGATACCGATGTCGGCGTTCTGGCGGGTGAAGCCGTCGATGCGGACGGTGTCCGTGTTCCAGTCTTGCCTGTCCGCACGCCAGACTTTCGCGGCGGTGGTGTCGCCGCCCTCGATCTCGATGATATCGCCTGGAGAGAGTTTGAGATGGAGGAGGGTATCGGGATCTAACCGGGCGATGCCACGGCCCGAGTCGTTCGGGTACGCCTTCGCCACTTCTAGTTGGACTTCGTTCATGGCTGGACCACGGGGATAGCTCGTACTCCGTTACTGGCGGAGTTATGCCTTTTGCCTGCGCTGCGAGTCGGGTCTAACAGGGCGACGACAGCGACAAACGACCGGGCGCTTTTTCGCTCCAGCCGACTGCGTTCAGGTATGCGAACGCTGGCTTTCGACGGGCGGATGGGCGCGAGCGGTGACATGCTCTGTGGGGCGCTGCTCGCCGCCGGTGCGGACCCGGACGTGCTGACGCCGGTCGAGAACGCACTCGACGTTCGGTACGCGATCGACGACGTGATGAAAAACGGTATCCGCGCGACGACGGTCGACGTGCTTCTCGACGCCGACGGCGAGCGCGACGATCACGACGCAGACGGCGTAGATGGTGGAGACGGCGGCCACGGAGACCACGACCATCGTCACGATCACGACCACAACCACGGCGATCACGACCACACTCACGCGGAGGGAGCCGGCCCCTCGCGGAGCTACCCCGAGGTCGTCGACCTCGTCGAGTCGATGTCGCTCCCGCCCCGCGTCGAAGCCGACGCGCTCGCGATCTTCGAGACCCTCGGCGCAGCCGAGGCGGCAGTCCACGGCACCGATCTCGACGACACGCACTTCCACGAGGTCGGCGCGGACGACGCCATCGCGGACGTGGTCGGTGCAGCACTCTTGCTCGACGATCTCGCTGTCGAGCGGGTCGTGACCACGCCGCTCGCGACCGGCGGCGGCGAGGTCGCCATGAGCCACGGGACCTACCCCGTGCCGACCCCCGCAGTCGTCGAGATCGCCGAACGTGCCGACTGGTCACTCCGGGGTGGTCCGGTCGAGACCGAACTCCTCACGCCGACGGGAGCGGCGATTCTCGCCCACGTCGCCGACGGGGTGGAGCGACTCCCCACGCTCCGGATCGAGAGATCGGGCTACGGCGCTGGCGATCACGACTTCCCGGAGCACCCGAACGTGCTCCGAGCGCTCGTCGGCGACGGCGAGAGTGGGCTGATCGAGGATGACATTCGAGTTCTCGAAACGAACCTCGACGACGCCGCACCCGAAGTGCTCGGCGGCCTCCACGACAGTCTGCGAGCCGCTGGGGCGCGCGACGTGTCGGTAGTGCCGACCACGATGAAGAAGTCCCGACCGGGCCACCTCGTGAAAGTGGTCGTCAAACCCGAGGACGCCGAGCGGGTGGCCCGCCGGCTCGCGGTCGAGACAGGGACGTTGGGCGTGCGCGAGACCGGCGCACGCCACCGCTGGATCGCCAACCGCGCGTTCGAAACCGCCACTGTCGAGGTCGAGGGGGGCGAGTACGAGGTCGGTGTGAAGATCGCGAGCGATTCCGTGGGCGTGGTGTACGACGTGAGCGCCGAGTACGACGATGCGGCCGCGGTCGCGGCCGAGACGGACGTGGCGGTGCGGGAAGTCATGCGTCAGGCGGAGGAGAGAATAAAGTCATGACAGCAGAAAATTTTTAACTGTTTGCTGAGTGTCAACAACCGATGAGTACACTCGATATTTCGAGTATCCAGGTCGAGAATTTCAAATCGATCAAGAACTCTGGAAGTATCAATATAAAAAATCTTAATATACTCATTGGTAAGAATGATGCCGGGAAATCCTCAATGCTTGAGGCAATTCGTTGTTTTTTAGCGAAAAGCAAACCAGATGCAGATCAATTCCACAAGCAAGATACAGATGAGATCACGATCACTACAACGTGTGTTGGCATACCCGACAATCTTCACGAGGTTCTTGGCGACGACTACACAGTTGAAAGCGACACAGTTGAAATCAAACGAAGATTTGAGTATCGAAAAGGTACTACGCCAAGTGCTACCACATATTTGAATGGAGAAGAGTTATCGAGTGGTGCAATAGTAGTTGACGATGACCGACTCACTAAAGCCCAGTCCCGAAACTATCTCTGGGAACATTTTCTTCCGGATCCAATTTGGATATCAGCTGAACGAGACGTGCGAGAAGAAACGAAGCTTAAGGGTGGAACGGTATTGAATCGGCTTCTTGAACCAATTCTCAAGGAGGGTGGTATAGAGGAAGACAACTCTCTTCAGGACAAAACAGACGAACTTGCGGAATCCCTTACTTCGACCGCTGATATAGTCAGCGAGGACCTTACTGAGAGGATGCAATCTCATATGGCCGACATAGATCATATAGAGATTAACCCAGGACCAGTGAGTTTGTCAAAAGCAATCTCGCCTACAATCAGCATCAAAGACGAATACATCGATCAGAGTGTCGATATCGCTGAGCGTGGTTCGGGTGTTGGTAGTCTTCTCATTTTATCATTAATGCAGACCTACGTTGAGATGCAGGTCGGGGAAGGCTATTGTTTGCTTTTTGAAGAACCAGGAAATTTCCTTCATCCTGCCGCAGAAAGAAAAATGTTGAGTGCGCTAAAAGAAATCGCGAATGAGGGACAAGTTTGCATCTCAACTCACTCTCAGGCAATGATTGATCAAGAGAGGGATGCGTCCATGCATGTCGTTCGCCGCGAATCTGGAGAAACCAGTTTCCAACTTGTCGAAGAAGACACATTCGCTATTATTGATGAAATTGGCGCTCGGAACAGTGATCTCCTTCAAAGTGACTTTGTGATTTACGTTGAAGGGCCGTCAGACATTGCAATTCTTAATGAAATTGCGCGTCACGTGATATCTGATTGGGGCAGTTGTAACGTTGTGATCCAGCATCTTGGAGGAACTGGTAGCTTGGTTCACTGTGATCCGGAAAAGCTAGAAAAAATAAATAGAAAATTCGCACTTTTGCTCGATAGTGACCAGAAGTGTGAAGGGGAAGGTCCGAAGAAAGAAGTGAGAGATATCAAATCAAATTTTGACGAATATGACAAGATGTGTGATGTTTTGGACCGTAGAGAAATAGAGAATTACTATTCTCACGAGTCAATCAATGAGATCTGCTACGTATCAGTTGATGAAAGTTTCGTTGGCGAGTACGACGATATAGAGAAGAAATTAAAATCAGAAATGGATGACGGTTATAGCTTTGATAAGCTAAAACATGGTCGAGAGATTGTGGACCACATGTACCAGAATGGAGAAAGCATACAGCCTGTGGAGGAACTTTTGAGAGATTGTGTACAGGAAGCACAACGAGGGTGATCCAAAGTCGTTTACAGGTCATCTGCTCCGGTGTTCTGAAAGCGCTTCCTCGATCGTCAGTTCGCCGGCGGCGACGCGCCGTGCGAGCCCCTCGTTGATCTCGCGATTGCCGTCGGACTGTTCGCGCGAGCGGGCCTTGATCACGTCGAGTTCGCCCACTGTGGGCTCGACGGTGCGCTCCCTGATCCGGTCGCCCGAGCGCCGTGCGATGTTGACGGCGGCGAGCACGTCGCCCATCCCGCGCGCGCCGGTGCCGAGGTAGGGCGTGGTTCCGGTCTCGTCGACCAGTTCGACGGGAACGTCGAGGTCGTCGATGAGTGAGGCTCCTTTGAGTCGTGCGCCGTCGCCGATTCGGACCACGGGATCGGCCGCGTCGGCGATCTCGTCGGCGATGACGCCCGCGGCGTCGGCGAGCGGGACGTGGAACGCCGCCACGACGACCTCGCCCGAAAGTACCGCGATCCCTGGTCGTTCGCCCGGATCGACGCCGACGATCGTTCGGCCGCCGTCGCGCAGCGTCGCGAGCGCCCGATCGACTGCCCGGCGCGGCTCCTCCGGATCGGCCTCGACGCGTTCGATATCGGTGTCCGTGTCGGGATCGAACTCGTCGTCCGGACTGGCGATGAGCACGCGCGCCCGCTCGGGGATCGCGTCGCCGGGCTCGACGGTAGTGAACTCGACTCCGCGCTCGCGGAGGTCGGTGACGACCCCGTGGTAGACCTCGAAATCCTCGGTGGCGACGACGATCACTTCCCCGACTTCGCACCCGGCGCAATTAAACGCTCACCCGGGTGGTGTGGCTGGAGAGCGGGATGACCGACGAGGCCGATGGGTTCATTTTTGTTCGGCAGGCGCGAATCGTGGGTGTGAGCGATCCGATCCCGACGGGCTGTGCGACCATCGACGACCTCCTCGGCGGCGGGCTGTCCCGTGGGGCTATCACGCAGGTGTACGGCCCGCCGGCGGCCGGCAAGACCAACATCGCGCTGTCGGCGGCGGTCGACGTCGCTGCCGATGGTGGGACGGTCTGCTATCTCGACACCGAGGGGCTCTCACCCGAGCGGTTCGAGCAGATCGCGCGGGCACGCGACACCGATCTCACTGATCTCTCTTCGCGAATCGTGATCTCCGAGGCGATGGACTTCGCGGAGCAGGAGGAGGCGGTCCGGGACGCCGAACAGCTCGCCGAGCGCGCGTCGCTGATCGTTCTCGACAGCGCGACGGGGTTCTACCGATTGGAGCGCACTACCCAGGAGAGCGGCGAGACCCTCCGGCGAGTGGGTCGTCAGCTCACCCACCTGCTCGGGCTCGCGCGCCGGCACGACCTCGCAGTGCTCGTCACGAATCAAGTGTTTTCCGATCCCGAGTCCGAATCGGGCCGCGCCAGACCGCTCGGCGGCCACACGCTCGCCCACCTCACCGGTGTGATCGTCCGGCTCGAACGATTCCGGGCGGGCAACCGGCGTGCGACGCTCGAAAAACATCCCGCGAAAGCCGCCGGCGATACCGTTCGATTCGCGATCACCGATACGGGGCTCGAAGGCGTCGAGGAGGACGTGTAGCGGCTGCGGTGGCAGATGCGGAGCGGTGGCTGTTGTGGGGCGGTTGCGGTGCGGGCCTGGCGTCTCACTGAACGAAGTGAGGTGAGGCTCAGGAGAGCTTGCTCTCCTGGCGGATGAAGGGCGAGCGAGTGAAACGAGCGAGGGCTTCTGTGGTGCTGTGCGGGGCGGTTGTCGAGAGGACTAGCAGATGTACCGCGAACGAGCGAAGCGAGTGAGCGGGTATTTTCAGTCCAGGCTTTTGGACGGGGTTCGACCGAGCGACCGCAGGGAGCGAGGGAGGACCCCGTGTAAAAAAGTGGGTGTTGCTAGATCTGATTGAGCTTCCGGAGGAGCTGGCCCTGGCGTTCGGCGTCGCTCCGGATTCCCTTCTGTTCGAGGACGTTGCGTTCGAGCTTGTCGAGCGCGACCCGGAAGGCGCTGTCAGCGCCGTAGCCCTCGCCAGTGCCGGCGACCTGGCCCTGATCCGTCCGCAGGCGGATCTGGGTCTGGATCAGCGGCGTGCCACGGAGTTTTTCTTTGTGTTTGTGAAAGCGGACGTGAGCGTGCTGGACCTGCATCTCTTGATACTTATCAGAAACTTGAGTGATCGACTCGCGGATCGACTCCCGAGTGATGGTGTCCAGCAGGTCGATGTTGGTGATCTGGACGTCCATGTGCTCGTCCTCGGTGTAGCTAAGCGCACGGAGGACGTCGGTCTTGGTGAGCACGCCCGCGACCGTCCGATCGTCGTCCGTCGGGGTGACCACGACGCCGTTGTAATCGTTTTCGAGCATCCGTTTGACGGCCTCGCGGACGGAGGACTCGACCTCGATCGTCGCCACGGGCGAGTTCATCATGTCGTAGATCGGGATGTCGAGCATCCGTTCGGAGTCGCCCGAGCGGTCGCCCTCGGTGGGCTGGTCCATGCTGCGCACTACGAAGTCGACGAGGTCGTGGGTCGTGACCATCCCGGTGAGGTAGCCCGCCTCGTTCTCGACGGGGAGCCGGGAGATGCCGTGCTCGCGAAGGAGATTGATCGCGCGCCCCACACGAGTATCCTCGGTGATGGTGATGACGTCGTCGGTGTGAATCTGGTCGACCACGAGTGCGTCGAGGTGTTCGAGCACCGCCTCCAGGATCGCGTCGGCGGTGACGATCCCCCAGAGCTCGTCGTTCTCGAACACCGGCGCGACCTTGGTGTTGCCCTCGACGAGCATCCGCGCGACGTCCCGAACGCCCGCCGTGCGGTCGATGGTTGGGGCCGTATCGGCGAGCGCGCTCACTTTCGTCGAGTCCTCGACGTGGGACTGCATCAGCGCGCGCTGGGTGATCACGCCGGCGTACTCGCCGTCGTCGACGACGATGATCCCGCGCGGGTTCCGCTCCTCGAAGATCGCGCGCACTTTCCCGAGACGCTCGTCGCTCGTGACCTCGGCGTGGTCCGGGGTCGCGATGTCGGCAATATCCATCGTACTCACTCCACCACCTTCGCTGCCGGGGGTAATCAACACTTTGCCGGAAACCCCCACCACGCATTTGCTTCCCGACCACGTATGATCAGGGATGTTACCGGATCTGCTGCCGGACATCGGCGTCTTCGGTCCCTACACGTATCTCGTGACGGAGGTCGTCTTCGGCGCGCTCGCGCTCGCGCTCCTCATCGCGACTGACGCACTCCGCCGCGCCGCGCGGACCATCGTCGTGCTCTACCCCCTTGCATACGTCTGGGACTGGTACACGCTCGAAGTCGGCGTGTTCGAAATCCCGCTACGCACCGGCGTCGAGCTGCTGTGGATTCCGATCGAGGAACACATCTTCATGATCGTCGTCCCGGCGCTGGTGGTCGGCATCCACGAACTCGTCAACGGGCCACCGACCGACTGAGCCACGACGCGCGGCAGCCTCCGTCGGGACCGAGGCGGCAACGTTTTGCCGACGTTTCCCGAACGGAGGTGCCAGATGGAAGAACGAACGCGCGCGTACCTCCGGGGGCGGTTTCGGGATCATTACCGCCGGACGGAGCCGACGCCGCCGCCCGACGCCGACGCGCGCGAGTGGGGGTACATTCCGTGGACCTCCAGTCCGGGCACCACGATGGTCCGGCACAAGTCAATCCTCGATCTCGGTGATCTCGGCGATTTCCTCGCACGCGAACGCCCGCGTCACGTATACTTCTCGGCGGGGCGGTACGACGACCCCGACGCAGGAAACATGGAAGAAAAGGGCTGGCAGGGCTCGGATCTCGTCTTCGACCTCGACGCCGATCATCTCCCGTCGGTGGAACTCGGCGAGGACTCCTATGCGGAGATGCTCGAGAAGTGCAAGGACGCGCTCCTCCGACTGCTCGACTTCCTCGAAGATGACTTCGATTTCCAGGAGCTCGACGTCGTCTTCTCCGGCGGTCGGGGATACCACGTCCACGTTCGCGACGACGGAATTCAGGATCTGGAGCGCGACGCCCGACGTGAGATCGTGGACTACGTCCGCGGGATCGGGCTCGATCTCGACGGCCTCATCGCTACGGAAGCAGTCGGCGGGACCGCCGGACGGACGAGTCCGGCCCAGAAGCGCACGCTCCGGACCGAAGGTGGGTGGAGCGCGCGCGCCCACCACCACCTCCTCGGGTTCGTCGACGACTTGCTGGAACTGGACGACGAGGCGGCGATCGCCCGCCTCCGCGAGTTCGACGGGATCGGCGAGGGGAAGGCCGAGGCCGCGCTGCGCGCCGCACGCACCAACTACGAGTCGATCGAAGCAGGAAACATCGACGTCCACCCCGCCTTCTACGGCCTCGCGGAACGGCTGCTCCCCGATGTGGTGGCGGCCGACAACGCCCCGATCGACGAACCCGTGACGACCGACACGAACCGGCTGATCCGACTCCCCGGTAGCCTCCACGGGGGAAGTGGCCTCCGCGTCGTCCCGATCGCCCGCGATCACGTCGAAGCGTTCGAACCACTTACCGAGACGATCCCCGAGACGTTCCGTGGTCAGGAGATCACGGTCGAGCTCGACGAGGAAACGACTGTGGAACTCGACGGCGATAGCTTTACACTCCCGGCGGGCACACGTGAGGTCCGTGAATACCTCGGCGTGTTCCTGATGACACGCGGCCACGCCGAGAAGGGCGAAGAATGAATCTCGGAGATCTCCAGTCCGCGCGGAGCAAGGAGCGCCAAAAGGACAGCCTCCAGCATCTCCGCGAGGAGTTCTACGCCGAGGTGGGCGCGTTCGTCGAGGAGCTTCGCACCGAGCGCGAGCGCGCAGCCGCCGCGGCCGACGACCCGTTTTCCGCGCCCGAGGTCCGCCGGCTGACCGACGACATCGAGACCGCCGAGAACACCGTCGAAGCGATCTATGAGCGTCGAGTGGGGAAGCTCGTCAAGCTCGCCAGCCTCGACGCCGCCGGGATGCCAGCCGACGAGGACGGACTCACGAGCGAGGAGCGCGAACTGTTCGAGACGCTCGTCGAGTCGATCGAGTCGAACCGCGCGCACGTCCTCGACGACGTGCTCGCCGGTGACGAGGCTGCCTCCGACGATGGGGCCGAGACCGACTCGCCGACCCCACCGGACGGGGCGACGGGCCCGGCTCCGACCGACGGGGGTGGCGCTGCTGGAGTCGGTAGCGACGACTCGAACCCCGCCGAAACCGGCGCTGCTGTCGAGCCTGCCGGCACCGCCGAACCGGATGGCGGTATCGAGGCTAGCGACGGAACGACTGGACGAACAGCACCGGGCGAGGCTGAGGGTGGCGTCACCGCGGCCGACGCGATGGGCGGCACGGCGGACACGACCGCGGACGCATCGACGAGCGACAAGTCACCGACCGACGAGCCGCCAACCGATCCCGATCGCGCGCCGGCTGGAGCCACCGATACGGGCAGCGAAACCGCCCAGCGGGCGACCGACGACACCGACCGGACCACCGTCCGGATCACGCGCGACGTCGGCGAGATCATGGGCGTCGACGAGCGGACCTACCATCTCGCGAGCGAGGACGTGGTTACGCTCCCCGAAGTGAACGCGACCCCGCTGCTGGAGCGCGACGCGGCCGAACAGCTCGAATAGGCGGTGTGGTACACGTCGATCGATGCACCCGATCCTCGGTTTCAACCGTCGAAACCTCACTGCGCTCGCGGCCGCCACGGCAGTGCTCGTGTCGGCGTACGTTCTCGTTTCACATCCGGTCGTCGAGTACGGCGCGTGGCTCGTCGTCTTCACGATCTGGATGCTGTGGTTCGTGCTCGCTGCCGTCGAATGGCTCTCACAGGCCGATCTCTGATATCACGAACCAACGTTCGAACCGCACTACTCCTGGGCTCGTCCCCGCCGATGAGTCGTCCTCAGTACTTCGCGTCCGCGCCGGTCGTGGCGTAGATGACGTCCATCAGGCCGTCGCGCTGGGCCTGCCACGCGTCGAACTCGTTCGGATGATCGGGGTAGTCTTCGTAGTGATCGAGCAGGCGGTCGGCCTGGCCCTTCGTCTCGTAGAGGTCGTAGAGCGTCCCCCAGTGGCCGAAGCTCTTGATTGCGGTCCGGAGTTTGAGCCCGAGGCCGAGGTTCGCGCTACCCGAGTAGAGCGCGTCGGAGAGCTTCTCGGCGGGGAGCGTCGCTAAGAGTCCCATGAGGTCGTCGAGGCCGGTCGCGCCAACGAGGATGTTGTAGACATCGAGTGCGGCGTAGCGCCCGCCGAAGTGGTCCATCACGCGCTCGTTGTACTCCCAGAGGGCGGCCTCGCTCGTGTCACCGGTCTCGATCGCCTCGATCGCTGCCTCGCCCGCGTACTTCCCGGCGTAGGCCGCGCCCGCGATTCCGCCGCCGGTGGTGGGGTTGACGTGGCCGGCGGCGTCGCCGATCGCCATGAAGCCAGGCGCAACCCCCGAATCGTACGGTCGGCGCGTGGGGAGGGCGGCTCCGAGTTTGTCGACCACAGTCGCGTTCTTGAACTCCGGGCGATTCCGGAGGTCGCGTTTCAGCGATTCGACGAGCTGCATCGGTTCCTCACCCATCTGGAACCCGAGCCCGACGTTGATCTGCGTACTCGTCCGCGGGAAGTACCAGAGATAGCCCGCGGCGCGCTCGGTGGGTTTGAGGACGAGTGCGTCGTCCCACTCGACGGGTTCGTCGACTTCGAGGACCTCGCGGTAGGCAGAGGAGAACTGCGAGTAGCTGACGTTGGTGTCGAAGGTCGCGCTCCCGAGATCGGCCTTGTCCTGGAGGATCGAGAGCGCGCCGGCGGCGTCGATCACCACGTCGCCACGGTACTCGACCGGATCGCCCTGGCGGGTGGCGCGCAGACCCGTCACCCGTCCGTCGTCGTTCTGGATCACGTCCTGCACCACCGTGTCGTAGTGGATCTCCGTGCCTACCCGCTCGGCCCCGTCGATGATGAGCTTCCCGTACTCCAGGCGGTCGATGACCGCGAGCTCCCCTGGTACTGGGATGTCGAGGACGGCGTTCTCTTGAGGGATCTCGAACCGGCCGTGATCGACGTCGGTGTTCGTGAACGCGGGTTCGATGGCGGACTTCGGGATCGCCTCGGGGAACGCGTCGGCCCCCTTGAGCGCGTCGCCGCAGGCGATGTGGCCCGCTTCGTCTGGTGATTTCCGTTCGACGATCGTGACGTCGTAGCCCGCCCGTGCGATCGTCGCCGCGGCGTAACAGCCGCCGGTGCCAGCGCCGACGATGGCGACGTCCGGCTCGTAGGTCGTCATTGGTGGGTGGTTGCGGGGCGGGTGGAAAACTCTTCTCCAACGTCCCGACGGTCGTTCTCCCGGTGTCCGCGCTCGGTCGTGGGGCGGAACGTCAACGAGAGAGGTAAAGGACTTTATCGGGTCCCCACGCACACCGGGTATGACCGACCATACTGTGGAGTTCGTGGGCACCGGCGAATCGATCACCGTCTCCGAGAAGGAGACCATCCTGAGTCGGTGCATCGAGGAGGGAATCGCCCAGGAGTACTCCTGCCGTGTCGGAATGTGTCTCGCGTGTTCGGCCGAGATCCTCGAAGGCGAGGTGACACAGCCGGCGGCGCGCGGTCTCTCCGACACCGAGGCCGAACGGTACGCGCTGACCTGCATGGCCCGTCCGCTCTCGGACCTCAAACTCGATCGTGGCAAGTATCCACCGAGCATCGAGGGCGACGCCATCGCCGGCGGTGACCCCGCACCGGCCGACGATTGAAAAGCGCCTACTGCCTACTGGTCGGCGAAGATTGGTCACTGGCACGAATCAGACTACCGGCTTGACCTGTTTTCGTCGGTTTGGCACATCCGTTGTCCCATTCGATAGCCCACTACTGGACGAGACTGTTTGAGGGACGAACGCGACCCAGGCGGCGACACGTCTTTGTGGCGACGGCGAGTAAGACACGTATGGCGTTTCAACGCGGCGACGGACTCGATCAGGAAGCGGTCAACGAACGCGTCGACACCGCCATCGACGAGTACGAGGTCGTGCTGTTCATGAAAGGTAACGAGCTGATGCCCCAGTGTGGCTACTCCGACCGCGCGCTCGGGCTCGTCAGCCAGTACCGCGAGGAGTTCGAAACCGTCGACGTGCTCGAATCGCTCGACGAGTACCGGGTCGCGCTCGAACGCCACAGCGGATGGGAGACGACCCCACAGACGTTCGTCGACGGCGAGTTCGTCGGCGGCAGCGACGTGCTCGCGGAACTCGACGAACGGGGCGATCTCGAGACGACGCTCGCGACCGGCTGACGCCGCAGTCGAAAGGCAGGGAATATACGTCCGGAGTGCGTACTTCCCGTCGGACGGGCAGCGTCGGCAGCACGCCCGACTGCCGGGAACACCATGACCAACTGCGTATTCCAGCTCCACTCCACGCTCGAACTGCCCCTCGAAGACGTCCACGAGTTCCTCGAGGATCCCGACCTCCCCGAGGGCGTCGAATCGATCGATTTCACCCGTCGGAACAACACGCTGATCGTCCGTGCGGTCGCCGCCGACGATTCCATCAGCAAGTACACACCGACTGCTCAGCTCAAAGCCAGCGTGACCGAAAATCGGGTCTACGAGGAACTCCCCGAAGATGAGCAGCCACCCCATCCTGGCGGTCCCCAGTGGGGCGGCGGCCCGGGTGACGACGAGGAACCACCGCCCTCCGAACTCGTCGAGTACGCCTGCTTTAAGGGCGATCGCGAGACCGTCCTCCAGAACACCGCGCTTCAATACTCGATGTTCGAAGTGCTACGCGAAATCGCCCGCATCGCCGAAAAAGGCACGTTGACAGCGATCGCCGCGGTCGACGACGAGCTCGAAGCCACCCGGATCGTCGACGGCGAGGAGCGACCGGCCTCCCTCGAAGTCGTCGAGGACCCTACCGAAGGTCCGGCTGCGAGCAAGGGTGTCGACTGGCGGGACAACAAGTTCATCTCTGATTAACTCTCGGCCAGAGAATAAGACGCGGGGAACACTTCGGGAAATGCCGATAACCCGTGTAATATGGGTTCTCCACGTGAACGAGTACTGACGGCCTTGGTTTTGGCAAACTCAGAACGAGCGACGGCACACTGCCGTAACTGACCCACACACATTCCAGACAACCTCAAGGGGGAGGAGGTGTCTCCCCCTCCACTGATGCTGGACACATGTTGAGATGTACGCCATCCTCCCAGATGCCCATCGTTTCATGTGGAGGTTGTGAGTATAATTCTATTGGCCGATCGGGATCTCGGAACTGACCCACGCTGCTCACCCACGCGAGCTCATCACGCCACTTTACCCCCGACAGAATGCCGAGATCGGGAACTCGGGAGAGCGAAAAGGATAGCTCCTCGTGGCGCTAAGAGGAAGAGGATCAAAATGAAGTACCTAATTCTGGCTTTCGTAGTTGGGTTCGTGTCGGGAGTAGTTGCGGAGTCGTGGATCCGAGATTGGGATCCGGAAGAATACTACGACTCAATCGAGGTTTTCAGCCAGTAATTGAAATCACCAGCTGAAGGATCACACATCTCTCGGGATCGATTGGCGATTGTAGCACGAGTTGGCTACCCACCTTCGGCCGGAAGTGAAGCAGTGACGTAACTATCGATGGAGACGGAACTATCCAGCCGACGAAGGCTCCCGTTGTCCCTCTCGCAGTGGGTGAGATATTCGCCAATATCCGCGGTCTCGTCAACCCTTGTGTTCCGAGGCGCTGTCGCTATCATTACCCGCCGGTGGTGGCCACGACCCCGATCTCGAGTTCGGCAGCGACCTCGTCGAGGAGTTCGCCTCTGACCTCCTCGACGCGCGTCTCGATGGTCGCCACCACCGGCTGGGCGAAGTCTTCGCGGATCCGGGCGATGCGCTCGCGCTCGGTCGCACACCGTTCGCGGAGGTAGGTCG
>NZ_AOMD01000031.1 GCF_000336915.1 Halococcus saccharolyticus DSM 5350
GACGTCTTCGACATCGAACTCGACGAGGCAGACCCTCAGGAGATCATTCGAACTGTCGAGGCGATGGAGCCCACCTTCGGCGGCATCAACCTCGAAGATATCAGCGCGCCCGAATGCTTCGAGATCGAGGAGAGTCTCCGGGAGTCGATGTCGATCCCGGTCTTCCACGACGACCAGCATGGAACGGCGATCATCTCCGGGGCGGCACTGTTGAACGCCGCCGACATCGCCGAGAAGGACCTCGCGGATCTCGATATCGTCTTCTCGGGGGCGGGCGCAAGTGCGATCGCGACCGCCCGGTTCTATGTCTCGCTCGGTGCGCGCAAGGAGAACATCACGATGTG
>NZ_AOMD01000032.1 GCF_000336915.1 Halococcus saccharolyticus DSM 5350
GCACGGTGGAACGCCTGAATTGGCGAAGCATAGCGGCTCTTGAGTTGTTCTAACTAGCGTCGAGTAAAGACCGCACCGCCGCCGCACCGCCACCGCACAAGATAGCCCCCTCCCGCCGGTCGGGGGCGTGCGGATCGGGCGGCCCTCGAGCCGGGTACGCCGGCTCTCGGGCAAATCAAGATCGCCCGATCCTTGCGGTGGATCGGCGCTTAGTCGTCCAGACCGAGCGTTTCCGTGAACCGTCGAAACACTTACTGACTCGGCTGAGAGAGGACAGAGCGAGGACGAACCCTCCGGCCAAGAGGTTTCCACCGGGCGATTCTGCCACAAATCGCGTCCGGTGGAATCGTCCGTCGCCCGGGCCTTCTCCGGGCATTCACTCACGTTGCGTAGCTTTGACTGCGACGAGAACGACTAGCCCCTTAAAGAATACTGACCTTTCACCCCGGCAGAACATCTACCTATCCCGATACTACCAACACGCCCACATATTGTTATTAGCAGTTCTAACCATAGCCAGACAGAACCCGAAACCGCATGACAGCGCAGGGGTCGCCGATCGCCCCGGAGTATCACCCATCACAACTTACCGCCGTCTTGCGATTCTTCCCCCTGTCGAATCCCGGCCCTATCCGTACAATCGCAGGACGGCGTAAGGATACCCCTGTCTGAACCGCCACAACTTACCGCCGTCTTGCGATTCTCCCACCACAATCACTCGCCCCTCCGCTCCCTAATCGCAGGACGGCGCAAGGGTCGCCGAAAATCGAACCGACCCCACCACCCACCACAGGGACCTATAACGGTGTCTAGGGGGACCCCACCCGGCACCTCTCACCTCGCGGTGGGACCGACCGATCTAGTCTGGTGGCGGTCCTCTATCCTCGTCGCGCCGGAAGTCTCCCGACGCAGCCGACACCCAGTCCTCGACGATCGGATCCCACGCCATCAGTGACCAGTCCTCCTCGAGCGCACTGCCGTCACGATCGTCGCCGCCCGGATCGCGTGGATCGAGATCGACGTCGGCGCTAGATCCGTACCGCCGCGACCCCGACGGCAGGAACGACAGCGAGCCACGACCGAGGTACGCACTGATGTAGTGCGCCGCGTTCCGTGCGTCCACCCGCCGGATGTCCACCACCCGGCCGAGGCCGACGCGCTCGGCCAACTGCGACAGTTCCCGCTGCGGCAGGAACCGATCCACGAGCAGGTGCAGGTGCGGCCGGTCCCGCTCGTCTCCCTCGTGCCGCACCCACAGATACGACAGGTTTGGATAGCGGTCCCTCAGTTCCGTCCTCAGCGCGTTCCACCGATCGGTGATGTACTCGTGCTTCTCCTCCTTCGACGCGGGCGCTCTGCGGTCCACTGTGAGCGTCAGGAACCGACGCATCTCCGGGCGCTCCTCCGTGATCCGTTCTATCTCCTCGATCAGTCCCATCCTCAGCCGGTGGCCGCAACACTCGCAGTCCCACGAACCGCAACGGTACGACGCCTGTTCCCCCGATTCTGTCTGGTACTTCAGGTGCGCCAAGTCCT